>JAEKFU010000456.1 GCA_016522385.1 Pseudomonadota bacterium | reverse complement strand
GCTCCGGCAAGACGACCTTGTTGATGGTGCTGGCGGGCTTCTCGCGCCCTGACCATGGCAGTGTGAAGTTTGGTGACCGAGAGGTGATCCGCACCCCGCCGCACAAGCGCGATGTGGGTATGGTGTTCCAGAACTATGCGCTGTTTCCCCATATGACCGTGGCCGGCAATGTCGGATTCCCGATCAAGCTGCGCAATGTCCAGGGAAAGGAATTGGAAGAGCGGATCGAAGGCGCGTTGGAAACCGTTCAGCTTGGCGGCTTTGGCGAGCGCCGCATCGATCAGCTCTCGGGTGGTCAGAAACAGCGCGTGGCGCTGGCCCGCGCCATCGTTTTCGAGCCGCGCATTCTGCTTATGGATGAGCCGCTGTCCGCACTGGACAAGAAGTTGCGTGAACACATGCAGATTGAATTGCGCCATTTGCATGACAAACTCGGCATGACGACGGTCTATGTGACCCACGATCAGCGCGAGGCATTGACCATGTCCGACCGCATCGCGGTCATCAACCACGGCAGGCTGATGCAGCTGGACAAGCCACGCACCATCTACGATTACCCGGCCAACACCTTCGTGGCCGATTTCATCGGTGAATCGACCTTCCTGCCGGTCAAGGTCTCCGGCGGCAAGGCATCCTACAACGGATCGGCGCTTGTCAGTGCGATAAAGCCGGATGAGGCGGCAGACTACAACCTGCTCCTTCGCCCGGAACGCCTGTCCATTATCTCCGGGCGCAAACCGAAAGACGTCAACGTGTTCAAGGGAACCGTGAACGACCTGGTGTTTCAGGGCGAAAGTTTCCTGATGTATGCCGCGCTTGCCGACGGCACCCAGGTGGCGGTGCGCGGCGCCACGCAGAAGGACGCCATGGCCAATGTGCCGGATGTCGGCCAGGCCGTCACCCTAGGCCTTCACAAGGACGATACCGTTCTGATCCCCAATTCCGGTGACTGATGCCATGAGCGTTGCAAACACAATAAGTCCTGTAACAAGCGAAACCACAGCGTCCTCGAGTGCCACACCCAACGCCGAGGGCCTGCAGAGCGATGCCTTCAAGGAGCGCTTGCGTCTGTTCGGCTTGTGCTCGCCCGCATTCCTCCTGGTGCTAGCCATCATGGTGGTCCCGGTCCTGTGGCTTTTCTACCTGTCTTTCCTCAGCGATGACGGCACGTTCTCGCTTGAACACTATCAGCGCATGGTCGCCAGCAAGTCCTATTCGCGGATTTTCTGGACGACCTTCAAGGTCAGCATACTTACGACCATCCTGTGTGTCCTGATTGGCTATCCGCTTGCCTATTTTCTGGCGCAGCTGCCGCGCCGGGCCGCTGCCATTTGTATGATTACTGTGCTCTTGCCGTTCTGGACGTCCCTGCTTGTGCGCACCTATGCCTGGCTCGTGCTGCTGCAGCGCAAAGGCCTGATCAACACTTGGGCGATCGATCTGGGGCTCTGGGACGAACCCATCAAGATCGTTCACAACCTGACCGGCACGCTGATCGGCATGGTGCACATCATGCTGCCGTTCCTGGTGCTGCCGGTCTACGGCTCCATGAAGGCGATCAGCGGCGATCTCGTGAAGGCGGCCGCCAATCTGGGCGCAACGCCGGTCCAGGCCTTTTGGAAGGTATTCTTTCCGCTGTCACTGCCCGGCCTGTTTGCCGGAGCGCTGATCGTCTTCGTACTGTGTCTGGGTTTCTATGTGACGCCAGCGGTGCTCGGCGGCGGCCGCGTCATCATGGTGTCCATGCGGATCACCGACATGATCGAACTGCATTTCAACTGGGGCGCAGCCAGCGCGCTTGGCGTCGTGCTTCTGGCTTTGACACTTGGCATCCTGTATGCCTCATCGCGCCTGCTCAAGCTTGACAAGATACTCGGCGGAGGAGTGCAGTGACATGAGTTGGCTCGCCCGCCCAGCTTCCGAAACCCAGATCACCCATGGCGGCCGTCTCTGGCTTTACATTCTGGCCGCACTGGTCATGTTGTTCCTGGTGGCACCGACCCTCATTGTCGTTCCCATGTCGTTCTCCGACAGCCAGTACCTGGAGTTCCCACCGCGCACCTGGTCCATTCGCTGGTATCAGCACTATGTTGGCTCCAGCGAATGGATGGCGGCCACGCGGACTTCGCTGCTTGTCGCCTTCCTAACCATGCTGTTTGCCACGCCGATGGGTGTCATGGCGGCTTACGGACTGTTCGTGTCCAATTTGCGCTTTGCCCATCTCATCTTCATACTGATCATCTCGCCGATGATGGTGCCGATCATCTTGATTGGCATCGGCGTGTTCTATGTCTATGCCAAGCTAAAAATCGTCTTCACCATCGGCGGCCTTGTCATGGCCCATGTCATGCTGGCAATCCCGCTCGTACTGATCGTGATGAGTTCAGCCCTGAAGAGCTATGACATGAACCAGGAGATGGTGGCCCGCAGCCTCGGTGCCTCGCGCTTGCGGGCCTTCATGGTTATTACGCTGCCTCAGATCCGCTTTGCGGTGATCACCAGCGCGCTGCTCGCCTTCATCACCAGCTTCGACGAAATCATCGTCGCACTCTTCGTGTCCGGCGGAGACAATGCGACCCTGACGCGGAGCATGTTCATCACTCTGCGTGATCAGATCGATCCGACAATCGCCTCCATCTCGACGATCATGGTGCTCGTGTCCACGAGCCTGCTGGTGTTGGCGCAATTGTTTGGGAGATCCAAAAGGTGACGTTCTAATTGTCGCGGCCTGCGACTGTTCTGCGGCTCGTCTTTGAATTTCCCAAGTATCGCGATTTCATCCCACCAGTTGGACGAGTACGGGATGCCCTCCCAGTCGATCCACACGTCCAAGCAGCAATTTCCTCTGTATTGGGATGATCAACAGACTCTCGAGTCAGGAGGCTGGCAGGACCGAGTTTTGGTGATCGCTAGAGCGTATCTTTCTCATATGGAACCATTTGATGGTCCAAATCCGGTCACTCGGCCAGCGCACGATCGTTTCAGATTGAATCAATCTGAAACGTGAATCGTCCGCTAACCTGTTGAATCTGAACATGTTCTTATCAGAATAGCGCTGCAACTTTTCTGCAACATGCTCTAGTTGCAGACCGCAGCGCGATGCGGGGTATCGGGCAACGTTCGCAACGACGTCCCGTGGGCCGATTTGGTCCACCCGAAGGGCAGGGATCTTGGGCGTGGTGGACTGTTTGTTCAGCGTCAGTCGATGACCGCCTCTGGGACATTTCCACCGTATGAGAGTGAGGTGGGGCACGTCCGTTCCGCCTCCGTTGTCAGACGTCGACCTGCTCAGCAATTCGAAGAGCATCATCAATCTCAACTCCGAGATATCTGACAGTGCTCTCCACTCTGATTTCGCTTCAAGATAGCCTCAGACGTCCGAGAGTTTTCCTTGCCGCCCTCGAGATTGCTCAGAGCTTCGATAGATGAGCCCGCGCCAAGCCGCCCATTTCTCGGCCTCGACCGCGACCAGAACGCACCAGGGCAGGCCGAGCGAAACGGCTTGAAGCGATCCCCGGTGTTGGCCCATCGGCTGTTACGGCACTGATTGCCAGTGTTCCGGATCCGGGCACCTCTCGGTCAGACTCATGGAGCGTCGATCAACGAAGATCGCTGCTGTCGCCCTGGCCAGCAAGATCGCCCGTATGGCCTGGGGCCATGATGACGCGCAACGAGAGCTACCGGACACCGCTCCCACAAGCAGCATCAGGCAACGACACGAACAGGCGGGCATTTGCGCAACTAAGTCGGATTAACGACGACAAGTAGAGTACGGTTGCAATTTCAACCGAAGTCAACGTACAACCTTGTTTGCGGCGGGTTCAGTAACAATTCAATATCGAGCAAGCCGCATGATCACAAGAGAACCCCTTTGCAGTATCCACGGTATCGGAGTCCTTCTAGCCGACAGCCACACGCACACCGATGTTTCCTACCTCATAGAGTGCTGGCGAGAGCAGAACGGAACTGTCCTAACTGACGGCATCATTGACGC
>JAEKFU010000415.1 GCA_016522385.1 Pseudomonadota bacterium | reverse complement strand
GCATGATGAACACGGCGTTCGAGAGATAGGCAAAGGCTGGGGGGAACGGTCTGTTTAGATTGATGCGAACCGCATGAGCTCCGAGTTTTTCCGCGTTCTTGATCCAGTTGACATTGCGATAGGTCAGGACGCCGTTGTCTTTGTTTGATACGTGATTAAGCGTGTAGACGACGTCGTCGGCATCGAAGTTGGAGCCATCGTGGAACTTAACGTCATCGCGCAACTGCATTTCGATTACCGTCTCACTGGCCCAATTCCAGCTTTTTGCCAGAAGCGGTTTGATCTCACCGGTATCAATATCGCGGAACACTAGACCGTCCCAGCCCATGTGCCCCATGACGACCAATTCACGCGTGTTGTTGTAATATGGATCGATGACGGCAATCTCGCGGGTCGTTGCCCAGTTGAGCGTATCGTCAGCCTTGCCGGCAAAGGCTTCGCTGCCAATGAGCGCAAGCATACCACCAAGCGCGGCGGCAAACGCGCCAGAACGTACGAAGTTGTCAGATTTCATTGCTCAGGTCCTCCCATGGAGTTGCACGACGGCGACAGCCGCTCATAACGTGGATTGCGCAAATCCGTTTTGTTTCGACCAGCGTAGCTCCATTCACGGCGGGCGGCAACCTACATGGCCTGGGCTTTCGCCCAGCACCACGGCATCTGCCACACCAAGTTAGTCCGGCATGGATAAGGATTTAGTCTATCCACGGTCTGAGCTGTAAAGTTGGGGCCTGAGGTTTGGCCGCAGGCCAAGTGCGGACTGTTGCCAGCGCAGAACAGCAATATCAATCATCGACGACACTAGTCACCTTGATAACCCAGTCTTCGTAGGCCCCATTTACCTGCTCGATCGGCATAGCGATAACGCCAGGCGTGTCATAGGAATGGAGTTGCTCCACAAGCTGAGCCAGTTGATCGAATGCGTGTCGAGTCGTCTTGAACAGCACCGGCACCTCAATGGCTGTCTGGATCTCATCTTGCCAGTGATAGGTGCTTTCGATCGGCGCATGGATGTTTGCGGCCGCAGCAAGCCGGCGCTTTAGGACTTGTCCAACGATTGTGGACGCCTCTTTCTTCGATGCACAGTTCACCAATGCGAGAACCAATTCACTCATGAACGCTGTTCCGTGGTGTTTGAAGGTTTACTTCGGAAGTCAATTCCGATTCATCAGGATAATGCATGGAACGCTCCAGGGTGACACCTTTCGCAAGCCAAGCAACCGGTATTGAGAGATCTGCGTCGATCCGAGTAACGGACCTAATCAAGCGTCTTGCATCCGATGATCTGCGCCGCACATTGCAGGTTCTTTGTGACCCTTCCGCTTAAGGCATGTCGTCAGTGTCGACGGCCGGCAATAGTTTGTTACGGGCTAATATATGCCTTAATCGTTTCAATCCGTATTTTCGCCTAAACAATGTGCTGATATGATTCGTGTCGATGAGCACGTTCGTCTGCACTCGACGACAGGCTGGGTTGGGGGCAATCCACATCACCGGCCCCAGTAAATTCGGATATCAGGAGAGGCCGATGGGAATCTTAAGATTGTATTCTGTTTCACTGGCGGCGGCTATGTCGTTCAGCGTGTTGCCAGCCCAGGCGGCAGACCTACCAACCAAAGAAGCAGATGCGAGGTGCAGCGCATACCGGACGGTACCCATATCGGTGGCCATTTCGAAGCCCAAAGGCGCAATACTCGCAAACAGTTTGTTCTATCATCGGAACCGGTTTCGGTCTGACTTGAGCCCCCACCATTACACCACGTTCTACGACCCGATCAGAACATGTGACCCGTCGCATTCGCGCCATCGCCGTGCTAAGAAACGCCGTTAGGGTCTGTTGAGATTCAGGTTTTACCGCCTCGGCCGTGAGCAATGCAATTGTCAGAAATCCGTTGCCTGGCCGCCTTCGCTAATCCGACGATCGACGAAGGCGTCCAATTCCTCGCGAATGGCAGCGTCCATCGGTGGCTCGGTGTACTCCGCCAGTGCCTGCTTCCAGATCTGATTGGCCTTGCTCGCCGCATCTGGCCGGCCAGCGGCATCCCACTGCTCGTAGTTGCGCCAATCAGACAGGATCGGCGCATAAAAGGCCTTGTCGTAGCGGGCAAGCGTGTGCTGGCAGCCAAAGAAATGCCCGCCGGGTCCGACTTCGCGGATGGCGTCCAGTCCCAAGGCATCCTCAGTCATTTCGAGGGGCTCCAGAAACTCCATAACCATCTGAAGCAAATCGCAGTCGAGAATGAATTTTTCAAAACTGGCCACCAGGCCGCCTTCCATCCAACCGGCACCGTGCTTTATGAAATTACCGTTGCCGAGGGTGACGCCCCAAAGTGAAAACACCGATTCATAGGCCGCCTGGGCATCGACGGTGTTGGCCGCACAGGTGTTGGAGGTGCGGAACGGGATGCCGTAACGCCTCGCCAGCTGTCCGCCGATGATGGTCGACTTCATGTACTCCGGGGTGCCGAATGCAGGGGCACCCGACTTCATGTCAACATTGGAAGTGAAGCTGCCATAGATAACCGGGGCGCCGGGGCGAACCAGCTGGGTCATGACGATGCCGGCAAGCGCCTCGGCGTTTTGTTCAACCAGCGCGCCGGCCATCGTGACCGGTGCCATGGCGCCGGCCAAGGTAAATGGGGTAACGCAGACCACCTGACCGCGCGACGACATTTCCATGATGCCCTGCAGCATCGGCACATCGAGTTTGAGAGGCGAGTTTGTATTGACGATAGTAATAAGCGACGGCTCATCGTTGAGGGTGGCCTCATTGACGCCGCGCACGATGCGCGCAATCTCGATGCCATCGCGGATGCGTTCCGGGCCGAGCGAGTAGGCATGGAAGGGCTTGTCGCTGAGCGTCACCATATCACGTAGCGCTTCAAGGTGCCGAATTGAAGGGTGTATGTCGATCGGTTCGACCGGATAGCCGCCGAGAAAATGGATGCAGTTGAAATACTGCGACAACCGCAGGAAATTCTGGTAGTCGGCACGGTTGCCGGAGCGGCGGCCATTGTCCATATCAGAGCAGTTCGGCGGGCTCGAAACGTTACCGAAGGCCATCCAAGGGCCGCCCATCCGGATTGTGTGCTGTGGATTGCGCGCGTGGATGGTGAACTCTGACGGTGCGGTGCTAATCGCCTGCTCGATCATCGACCGGTCAAAATGAACTCGGTCACCACGCACATCCGCGCCAGCTGTCTTCAGCAGATTGCGTGCCTCGGGTAGCATGAATTCCATACCGATATCTTCGAGCACCCGGATGGACGTTTCGTGAATCGATTCAAGCTCATCAGCGGAAAGCAGCTCAACGGGCGCAAATGGCAGTCTTGGTTGCCGATAGGCTGATTGCTGGATCGGCGGCGAACCAGACATTGCGGCCCGCCCGCGGCGGCGGCCGCTTCGGGCCGATCTTGAGCTGGAAACGGTCGTTTCGGTCATGCCTGCCCCACTTGCTTGATGAGCGTCTCGTCCACGGCTCTAAGGTTCGGGTCTGCTGCGACCTGCTCAGCCAACCATTTCTCGAAACGCCTAATCTTCGGCTTGAGCCGCTGGGTATTGCTGCAGACGAATTGCCAGCTGTGACGATGCGGCACCGTGAGTTCGAACGGGTAAGCCAAGCGACCGGCCGCCACATCATCATCCGCGAACGGTCCAATGGTCATCGCGACCCCCCTGCCCTCGACGGCAGCTTCTTGAGACAGGATGTAACTGTCGAAAGCCAAGTTGTCCGACAACGCAACGTCTTTGACGCCGGCGGCATCCAACCAGATTTGCCAATCTTCCTGGGCCGTGTAGACATGCAACAGTTTGTGATTCTTGAGGTCTTCAGGTGTACGGATGGCATTGTCGCCGATCAACAGATTTGGCGAACACACCGGACGTAACACCGATCCGAACAGCGGATTCTGATATTGCCCGGCGACAGCTTCACGAACCAAAATGAATGCGGCGTCGGCGCTTTGTTCGTTGAAATCCCAGTTAAAATAGGAGGTTGACAGGCGCACTTTCATGTCCGGATAGCGACGCTCGAAATCATACAGCCGCGGGATCAACCATTTTAGCGCGACGGTCACATAAACCTGCAAGGTCAGTTCGCTGTCATCCTTGCTCGGCTTGATGAATTGGGTGTGGGTCTCGATTTGGTCGAAAGCTTCACGGATCGCCGGAAAGTAGACTTGGCCTATGGTCGAAAGTTCCGCTCGCCGCGTATCGCGCCGGAACAGATTGAGGCCGATAGCACCTTCCAGCGCCTTGATCTGATGGCTGACGGCAGATCTTGTGATACCGAGCTCTTCCGCGGCGCGGCGGAAGCTGCCAAGACGGGCTGCGGCCTCGAAAGCTGTCAGGGCCCGCAATGGTGGCAAATCGCGTCTGGCCAATTCCGTTCACTCCTGCAAATTTTTGCACCTGCTATATCACGATGTTTTCCATAGGGTTAGCAGAAAATCGTTATTCTGAGTAGTTTTGATCTGATGAAAATTTTTCACCTATAATTGAAGGATAAGCGACTTTCGAAGAATCGAATTGGCAGGCACAATCATGGCTAGGAAACCAGAACCAAAGGAACCGCAAATGAGCTTGGCAGAAGACAGTACTCGGCGTCGCGGTGGTCGCGATGCGCGGCGCGCTTTGCGGGCGAAGCCGATACCGCGCGAAGAAGCGGCCGTCAAACCGGGCATGCGCGGCGGGCAGTACAAGCCCTTGAGCGACAATGACATGCAGCGCATCCATGAAACGGCTC
>JAEKFU010000009.1 GCA_016522385.1 Pseudomonadota bacterium | reverse complement strand
TCACAATAGCGCTTTTCCGTCACATCTCCCGGCACCGCAATGATGGCACTATCGAACGCCCTGGCCTCCTTCTCCAGCCTGCCCAGCGCCGGCGTGTGAAGATCAGCGGCAATGACCCGCGCTCCTTCGCCCATAAAAGCACCGACCGTCGCCCGGCCGATCGCGCCGGCTGCACCGGTGACAATGACGGTGGAGTTCTCAAAGCGCTGTCGGCTAGCTTTACTGGACATCACCGGGGATCTCGCGCTCGCGCCTTGCAATGAAATCCAGCAACGCCTCATCCACCGCCTGGTCTAATTTTGGTTGCTGGTACTCTGCAAGCTGGTGTGCGGCGAATGCAAGCGCTCGTTGAGTGATTTCCTTGGACCCGTCGGCCTGCCACTGCTCGATGGAATTGTTGTCGAAGAGTTTGGGAATGAAGAACCCTTTTTCGAAATTTGCCTGCGTGTGCCGATGGCCGAGATAATGGCCACCCGGCCCGATGTCGCGCACCGCTGCCAATGCTTCGTCGAAATCATCCCAGCTGAGACCCGCCATCATCCGATAACCCATTTCGCACTGTTCGGCGTCGACGACGAACTTTGCCACTGAACAGTGCAGCCCCGCCTCGTTCCAGCCGGCCGCGTGCCACAGGTAGTTGGCCCCGGCCAGCAGCACAGCCATCAGCGTCGAGGCGCTTTCATAACCCGCCTGGGCATCAAACGTCTTGGCCCCGCCGAGCAAGGTCGAGGTCCGCCAAGGCACGCCGTAATGGCGTGCCAGCTGGCCGATCATATAATTCATCAGCGAGATTTCAGGCGTCCCAGCCATCGGTGCGCCGGACGCCATCGAAACCGTCGCCAGATAGTGTCCGTAGATTGCCGGTGCGCCCTTTCTCACCACCTGGGTATAGGCGAGCGCCGACAGCGCCTCGGCATTGAGCTGTGCCACTGTCGGCACGGTACTGGCCGGCGTATTGGCGCCACCGAGCACAAATGGTGAGCACAGCACCGGCTGGTTGTGCCGCGAGAACGCCCGCAAGGCACCGAGCATCGTCTCGTCCCACACCAGCGGCGAATTGCCGTTGATATTGGCCACGGTCACCGGGTGTGTGTCGATGAAGTCGGCACCGAACAGGAGCTTGACCATCTCCATTACGTCTTCGCCATTCACCTCACCAGTAGACATGCCCATGAAGGTCTTATCGGAAAAGGCCATCGAGGAATAAGTGATCCACAGATGCCGGTGATTGACGGCGATGTCCATCGGCTCGCAGATCACATGTGCGCTCGAATGGATCGCCGGCGACATATGCGACAGCTTGTGGAACATGTTAAGGTCGGCCAGCGCCCCCCAACGCCGCTTGTCATCCAGATCGCGAATGAACGGCGCCCCGGTCATTGGCACGAAGATCGACTGGTTCCTGCCGAGCGACACCGTCTTGGAGGAGTTACGCGCATGAAGTGTGATAGTGTCCGGAATCGAAGCAATCAGCTTCATGACCAGATGCCGGTCAAGATAGACCCGTTCGCCTACGACCTTGGCTCCCGCCGCAGTCCAGTCGACGAGCGCCTGCGGGTCACGGAAGTCGACGCCGACCTCTTCCAGAATTTCCATCGAGGCGTCATGGATACGCCGGATCTGTTCCTGATCGAGCGGTTCGACATAAGGCAGGCCATGCGTCAGTTGCGGCAGCATGTCGTCATTGACCGCCGTTCGCATGATCCGCCGGGCCGCCCTGCCCCCTCTGCGCTCACGCGCTTCCGCTTCACCCATGATCACTCACTCCCCACCCCGGTTACGCCCAGAGTTTGTACGATCTCGCTGAACCAGACAACAAGCACGAACGCGTACCCTCACCGGATTGCGGGAGAGTGAGCCCTGCGGTGCCTCAGGCAACTTCGAACAGCGCCGCGGCGCCCATGCCACCGCCAACGCACATGGTCACGACGACATTTTTCGCCCCGCGCCGTTTGCCCTCGATCAACCCGTGGCCGGTAAGCCGCGATCCGGTCATACCGTAGGGATGACCAATCGAGATCGCCCCACCATTTACATTAAACCTGTCGTTGTCGATGCCCAGCTTGTCGCGGCAGTAGAGCGCCTGGCAAGCAAAGGCCTCGTTGAGCTCCCACAGATCGACGTCGTTCAGTGACAGGCCGGTCCGTTCAAGTAGTTTGGGAATGGCGTAGACAGGCCCAATGCCCATCTCCTCAGGCGCATTTCCGGCAACCACCATACAGCGATAGATGCCGAGCGGCTCAAGGCCGCGTTGCTCGGCCCGCTTGCGGTCCATCAGGACGCAGGCCGAGGCACCATCCGACAGCTGGCTGGCATTGCCGGCCGTCACGCAACCGCCGTCGATAACAGGATTTAGGCCGTTCAGCCTTTCCACCGTCGTATTGGGCCGATTGCCTTCATCCTTCGAGAGCGTGACCTCCTCGTAGGAGATCTCTTCGGTCTCTTTGTTCTTGACCAGCTTAGTGGCGCTGATCGGCACGATTTCGTCATTCAGACGACCGGCTGCCTGAGCCGCTGCGGTACGGGCCTGTGATTGCGTGGCATAGACATCCTGCGCCTCCCGGCTGATGCCATAGGTCTTGGCGACATTTTCCGCTGTCATCAGCATCGGCATGTAGGCATGCTCAGCTTTGATGGTCACCGTCGGATCCTTTTCATCCGCCACCCACTTCAGATAGGGGTTTTGCACAGCCGAAATGTTATCTTGCCCGCCGGCGACAACGACATCCATGCCATCTACGATGATCTGCTTGGCCGCCGTGGCGATCGCCATCAGCCCAGACGAACATTGCCGGTCGATTGTCTGGCCCGAAACCGAATAGGGCAAGCCTGCCGCCAGTGCAGATAGCCTCCCGACATTCATACCACCCGTACCGGCCGTCAGCACCGTCCCGACGATGACATCCTCGATTTCACTGTCCTCAACGCCGGCCCGGTCCACCGCATGACGGATCGCGTGCGCCATCATGGTCGGGGACTTGATATTGTTGAGCGCGCCACGAAACGCCATCCCGATAGGCGTGCGTGCAGTGGAGACAATGACTGCTTCTTTCACTGGGGTACCTCGTGTTCAGGACTGTGGCCGGAAACCCTCTTCTATCGCACCCCGACCATCCGCGCCAATCACCTTGCAGGGATACGGAACAGTGAACGCACGGCCATCACCGAAATTTGTTCAAGCCCTGAGCTTGACGTTCTGAGGATCGTAGGGCGCCGCTGCGAACACCGTGGCGGCAACGCGATCTCCGAGCAGCGAGATTTCCAGTCTGGTGCCAGGCGCGCGGGCCTTCTCGCGCAAGAAGGCGATCGCGAGACTTTTGCCGACGGTATGGCCAAATGCGGCCGATGTGACAGAGCCAACCGTCCTATCTCCCAGCAGCACTGCCTCGCCGATCAGGCAATCCGCGTCTTCATCTTCCAGCTGTAGCAGCGCAATTCTCGAGCGCGGTTCGCGAGCCAGCATCGCCTCCTTGCCGATGAAGGCCTTGTCGAGCTTGGCCAAGTGCAGCTGGTCGATATCCTTGTGGCTGGCATCATTCGCCAGCTCGTGCCCACCGCGGTAGAATTTCTCTAGACGGAGACTGTCGAGCGCCCTTGAACCGAAGGCACCAACGCCGTGCGGCTCGCCCTGTGTCCACAGAGTGTCCCACAGGTCGCCGAGCCGCGCATTGGGTGCATGCAGCTCCCAGGCCAGTTCACCGGTAATCGACAGGCGCAATGCGCAGCAGGCGATGCCGCCCACGGTAATCTCGCGCGCCTGCAGCCAGCCAAACGCTTCGTTTGAGACGTCGCCATCCGCACACGCCGATAGCACCTCGCGCGCCCGCGGTCCGGCAAGCGTCAGGATGCCGATCTCATCGGTCCGGTTGACGATGTCCACATCGTCCGTAGGCACACCACAATGAAGGGTGAGCCAGTCCCAAATGCGGCGCTCGGAGGGAGCACCGGTCACCAAGTAGAATCTTTCTTTGCCGAGACGAGCGACCGTCGCTTCACCCTCGATCGTGCCGCGTCGATTGAGCATGAGTGTCAGACAGGTGCCACCAACCCTAGCAGGCATGCGATTGGCACAGACCCTATCCAGGAAAGCCTCCGCACCGGAACCGGTCAGTTGGAACTTTGCAAAAGCCGAAAAATCACCTAAGCCAACCCGCTCGCGCACTGCTGCGCATTCTGCGGCCACTTGGTCATGCGCCGATGTGCGCCGCCATCCCATCGGCTCGCGCGAATATAGCCGTGGTCGTTCCCAACCACCGGCTTCTTCGTAGATTGCACCCAGCCGGCTGGTCTGCTGAATGGCGCCGGAAATCTTGATGCCGCGACAGGTCTGGCGTTGATACTGCGGATAAGGCATCGCCTGGCGCAGTGTGTAGTCCTCCGTCGCCCTCGCCAGCGCGAATCTGTGGTCGGCCCACTCACCGAAACGGCGTGGATCATAGGCCCGCGTCGACAGTTCGGCCGAACCATGCACCATCCACTCAGCCAGCATGCGCCCGGCACCCGGTCCCCAGGCAATGCCGACCGTGGCCCCGCAAGCAAGCCAGTAGTTCGTTAGGCCCGGCGCCGGTCCCAGCAGCATCGCCCCATCCGGTGTGTAGGTGATGCCGCCATTGACCACCCGCCTGATGCCACGATCGGCCAAGGCCGGGCAACGCTCGAAACAATTTTTCAACCATGGCGTGATGCCGTCCCAGTTGGGTTCGAACAGTTCGTTCTCGGAGTCCCATGGGCAGCCATCGAGCCACACCGCTTGCGGTGCTTGTTTGTCATAGAGCCCAATGAGTGCGCCGGCCTGTTCGCGCCGGACATAGCCGCAGAAATAGTCGTCCCGCGTCACCGGAATTTCATGTGACATATCGGCAAACTCCGGCACGACATCGGTCACCACATAATGGTGCATCATAGAGATGATCGGCAGGTCCAGCCCGCTCATCGCCCCAATCTGCCGGGCATGGTAACCGCCGGCATTGACGACATGCTCGCAAGTGATCGTACCCTGTTCCGTCACAACCTGCCATTCGCCTGAGGCCAGCCGTTTGACGTCTGTCACCCGGCACTGGCGCAAGACCTCTGCCCCGCGCATCCGCGCTCCCTTGGCCATCGCATGGCAGGTCCCGGACGGATCGACATGACCGTCATCGGGCGTATGCAGTGCACCCAGCACACCGGCGGCCCCGACATCATAGAGTGGGTTGAGCCGCGCGACCTCGTCAGGTCCGATGAGCTCGGCCACCTGGCCGCGCGCCAGCA
>JAEKFU010000295.1 GCA_016522385.1 Pseudomonadota bacterium | reverse complement strand
ACACATAGGTGTATCGATTGCGCAGCGCATTTAGTGCATCGACAATGTCCGCTTCGTCGTCGCAGACCAGCCTAGCCTCCTTCAAATCGATGCCGCGCGCGGTCAAGAAGTCGGCGATGTAACCGAGGTTCTTGTCTTTGGTCCGCCCAGACAGTATTTCATCGCCAATCAGCAGCACGGCGGCCGTCGGAATTGAATGTACGGATTCGGCCATTTTCGTGCACCACTCAATTTATGGACTGGCCACACCGCCATGACCGGTTAGAATTGGAATTGCCTTTTAGCAGCACAAAGGGCAAAGAAGCAGGCAATTAAACGCAACAGCAATGAAGTTCGCAACACCTCTCGAACGCGGCACACTAACCAAACGCTACAAGCGTTTTCTGGCAGACATTGTGCTGGATGACGGTCAAGCTGTTACCGCGAGTTGTCCGAACACTGGCTCCATGATGGGCCTTGTTGATCCCGGCAATCCGGTCTGGTTGACCACATCGGACAATCCAAAACGCAAATACCGCCATACCTGGGAAATGGTTGAGGTCACAACCAGCCGCGGCACGGCATTGGTCGGATTGAATACCGGTCGCCCCAACACGATCGTAAGCGAAGCCGTCGGAGATGGTAGCATCGCTGAGCTAACTGGCTACACGAACCTACGCAACGAAGTGAAGTACGGTACCAACAGCCGTATCGACATACTGCTTGAGGCCGATGACCGGCCGGCGTGTTATGTGGAAGTCAAAAACGTCACCTTGCTGCGCCACGCGGGCCTTGCCGAATTTCCCGACGGCGTCACGGCGCGCGGTGCCAAGCATCTGATGGAAATGAGCAAAATGGTCGAACAGGGCGCCCGTGCGGTGATGTTCTATCTCGTCCAACGTGCCGATGCCGACAGATTGACGTTTGCAAGTGACATCGATCCTGCTTATTTAAAGGCCTTTAAGCATGCACGTGATGTCGGCGTGGAGGCGATCGCCTATGGGTGCTCGCTCAACACACAAGAAATAACCATCGAGCGAAATTTGCCGATTATTTTAGATGGATGAACATGAATTACGTTGATGCAACCGAAGTTCCAGCTGTCAACACTGGACAGATAAAACTCCACGGCGCGGAGGCCTTTGCCGGCATGCGCAAAGCTGGCCGGCTGGCGGCCGAAGCGCTGGATCTGATGTGCGCGCACGCCAAGCCCGGCGTGACAACTGCGGAGCTCGACCGGTTGGCACTGGAATTTGCCCAGGACAACAATGCTGTGCCTGCCCCGCTCTACTATCGCGGTTATCCCAAATCGATCTGCACATCGATTAATCACGTAGTGTGCCACGGCATCCCGAGCGAAAAGCCGCTCAAGGATGGCGAAATCGTCAATGTCGACATTACCTTGATAGTTGACGGCTGGCATGGTGATTCAAGCCGCATGTTTGCAATTGGCGAGATTAACCGCAAAGCCGAGCGGTTAATCGAGGTGACTTATGAAGCGTTGATGCGTGGCATTGCAGCGGTCAAGCCAGGAGCTACGACTGGCGACATCGGCCACGCCATTCAACACTTTGCCGAAGCCGAAAGATGCTCGGTGGTGCGAGATTTTTGTGGGCATGGCCTTGGCCGCTTGTTCCATGACGTGCCCAACATCCTTCATTACGGTAGCCCGGGCGAAGGCGTAAGATTGCGGCCGGGCATGTTTTTCACCATCGAGCCTATGATCAATCTGGGTCGCCCGCACGTCAAAATCCTCTCCGATGGCTGGACGGCCGTCACCAGGGACCGTTCCTTGTCCGCCCAGTTTGAGCACACAATTGGCGTAACCGCCGAAGGGTATGAAATCTTCACCACGTCACCTTCAGGGTTGCACCGGCCACCATATATCGCAACGTAAAGCAGTAGCCGTATCCAAAGGGGCGCGATGACAGACAGTGTTCAGGCGGCACCAGCCAAGCCACATTATCTCGGTCATCGCGAACGGCTGCGCAACCGGTTCATGACGGGCGGTGCGGATGCGTTGCCTGATTACGAACTGATGGAACTCGTCCTGTTTCGGGCCCTGCCCCGTCGCGACACAAAACCGATTGCTAAGGAGCTGATCGACAAATTTGGTTCGTTTGCCAATGCGATTAGCGCGGAACCGGCAAGATTGCACGAGGTCAGGGGGCTGGGTCACGCGGCTGTCACCGAACTGAAACTCATTTATGCTGCCGCCACACGGCTGACGCGTGACAAGGTGACAAACCGCGACAGCCTCGCATCCTGGACAGAACTTCTGGACTACTGCCGCGCCGTGATGGCCCGTGAGACTATTGAACAGTTTCGAATTCTGTTCCTCGATCACAAGAACAAGCTGATCGCCGACGAGGTTCAGCAACGCGGCACCGTGAACCACACACCTGTTTACCCCCGCGAAGTGATCAAGCGCGCTCTCGAACTGAGCGCATCGGCGATCATATTGGTGCACAATCACCCATCTGGCGACCCAACGCCGTCGCGCGCAGATATCGAAATGACCAAACGGATAGTTGATATCGCTGACCAACTTTCCATCACCGTGCACGATCACATCATTGTCGGGCACGAAACCCACACCAGCCTGCGGGGCTTGAAGCTGATCTAGAGCATAAATCCCAGCATGAATTTTGTCCGCCTAGCGCTCCAACACACCGGCCAGACACTTCGCAAACATGTCTGGCTGCTTGTCTTGCTGGCAGGCGCTCATCTGGTGGCAAATGCCGCGTTTACCGCCTTTGCCAGCATGGCCTATGAGGTCTTGTTCTTCGGCTCGCGAATACAACCGGAGCCGGTGGGATGGATGGCCAATGCACCGTTGACCGCGTCATTGGCGGTCATCATCACGTCGGTCACGTTTGGCACAGCACGGGCCACGAGGATCATCAACAAGCGGTTTCTGGGCGCCTGGCTGCCGCTCACCTTCATCTATGCCTGGTCCTACTATTTTGCCTGGTACTGCCAGACCATCTTTCCCGTCAACATGACCGCGTTTGTGACCAAACATCCCGGGTTGACCGAATACTTCCCGCTTAGCTTCTTCAATCAAACGCTCCCCTGGTTGTGTGCGCTGTTTGTCGCGTCACTGGCGACACTGTCGGTACCGATCTTCGTCGCACGCCGCCAGGCCTTCTGGCGCCATCACGCCGCGCTTGCCCCCCTTGTTGTGGTTGCCATCAGCGCCGCATTTATGCTGGCCCGCGACCACTACCGTCTGCTGACCGGCGACATCAACCCCTATCACTGGCTGCCTTTTCCTGGCTACAACCCGGCAGGCATTGCCTACGACCGTATCGTATATGCGCTTATCGAACTGCCTTTCCTCATCCCCACCAGTGTGTTTGTCACCTGTCTAACCGCCTCCCTCCTGGTCGCAGTCGATCTTGACAAACGCTCAATGGCCAAAGCTTGATCGCAGACCGGCGAGCGCTTCAGGCGTATCTGCATCGGCGAATATTGCATTGTCCGAAACTTCGACCTCGACGACGCAGGCTACGTTGTCCTCCAACAGGCCACGCGCGCCGCTATCCCCGGTGAGGTGCTGCAAATCGACGAAGTAGCGCCTTGCCCAAAGCACCGGATGACCACGCCGACCGGCATGAACCGGCACGGCGATCGTCCGGTTGTTTTCCGGTGCATAGGCATCGATCAGCGCATTTATGACGTCGTTCTTTATCAACGGCATGTCCCCAAGGCAGATCACAGCCCCATCGACACCCTCCGGCACCGCAGCAATACCTGCTGCAAGACTTGTTGCCATGCCCTCGGCAAACCCTGCATTGTGTACAAGATTGACCGGCAACCCAGCAAGCGCCCGCCCAACACGCTCGGCCTCAAATCCTGTCACGACAATCACCGGTCGCAGCCGCGAACTAAGCACGTTGCTCACGGTACGTCGCAGCACCGGTTCACCGGCAAGATCGGCCAGCAGCTTGTTCTTCGATCCCATTCTGTTGGACGCGCCGGCGGCCAGCACAACGGCGGCAAAGTCGTTCACTTGTCGGTCTCGCGCGGCAGCGGCCGACTGGCAATTTCCTGCAACAATCCACCAACGCCCATACTCATTATGTCGCCACGTGTGATCTCCAGCCCCGCTAGCACCCGCGTCAAGACCCAATCAAAACCATTGATCTTAGGCGAGCGGGCACACGAGGGCACGCCGATCACAGCAACGTCTCCCAATCGTCCCAGCATCAGCAAGTTGCCGGGATCAACCGGCATGCCCAGATGCATGACAACTCCGCCGGCCCCTACAAGGCCGGCAGGCACGACGTCACCACGATCGGCAATCGCCGAGGCCCCGAACACCAACACCAGATCATGTGTTTTGGCTAACCTCGAAACGGCTGCGCCAACGGCATCAATCTGATGATCTATGATGTCGATCGTTGCCAGAGCACTGCCCAGCGTCTCGATTCGGTCGCGCATGGAGGTCTTTGACTTTTCGACTAGGCTGTTCCTGGTTCCGGCCAGCCGTGTGATGATCAACGCCACCTGTCGTTTCGGCAATGGCACAATGGACAGTGCCGAACAGCCGTCCAGCAACGCGAGCGCTTCCTGCAATACCGGACGCGGCACCGCGAAAGGAATGACCTTGATCGTCGCCAGCATCTGGCCTTGGTTGAGAACATCATGCGGGCTGACGGTCGCAACGGTGAGACTTTCGTGAATATGGTTGAGACGGTTGATTCGGTCCGCATCGATGGCGGCGACACCGTGGCTGGCGCTCATGATGTTGGCCCGGCCCGTCGCGGCATCCCGGACAATGGTGTTGGCTCCGGCAAGGGCGACGGCGATCTGCGCCGCAGCTTCATTTTCAGGGACGTCATCTGCTTCAAGCCGAACGGCAAACAGCTTCTCGACACCCTCGCGCTTGAGCTGAGAAATATCGTCCGTACACAGCAAATGCCCTTTCTTGAACACGCCGCTCCTGTGCCGAACCGTATGGGCCACCACGGCGCCGACAGCATCAGCTATGGGAAACTCGCCAAATCTCATGTTCGTGACCTGTCATGCCGCAGTGCGGCGGTAATCTCTGCCATGATCGCAATGGCAATTTCAGGCGCGCCGCGTGCGCCAATATCAAGCCCAATCGGCCCGTGGATACGTTTCAGGTTTTCTTGGCTGATCCCTGCCGCGGATAACCGCTCAATGCGCGATCCCTGAGTTCGCTTTGATCCCAGCGCGCCGATATAAAAACAATCCGAGCTGAGCGCCGCCGTCAAAGCCGGGTCGTCAATTTTGGGATCGTGCGTCAGGGCAACAAACGCGGTGCGCTGGTCGAGTTGTATTTCCGGCAGCACCTCGTCAGGCCAATCGGGGCGCACATCAATATTCGGAAAACGTTGTTCCGTAGCAAAAGCACCGCGCGGGTCGATTACAGTGACGGCATAACCTGCCGCCGCCGCGATCGGCACCAGGCTCTGTGCGATGTGCACCGCACCAATTATGATGAGCTGCAAAGCCGGGTTCTGGATTGCCACAAACATCTCGCCTTCCGGCGTTTGGTGGACCCCGCTGCGATCGAGCCGAAAGCCCTGTTCCAGAATATCAGCCAGTTGATCACCTTGGCCATTGGCCGCCTTTACCAGCCTTTGCCGGCCTGTTGCCAGCTCGGTGACCACGGCAACCGCTAGGCGTTTGCCCCTGGCCTCCAACAAACTTTGCAATGTCGCCTTGTTCATCCGAGCATCTCGACATAGATCCGGATCTTGCCGCCGCAGGCCAGCCCGACCTCCCAGGCCGTCTCATCGGCAACGCCGAACGCCAGCACTTTCGGCTGACCGCTCACCATGATATCAAGCGCTTCAGTCACCACGGCCCCTTCAACACAACCGCCCGAAACCGAGCCGATGAAATTGCCCTCACCATCTATCGCCAGTTGCGAGCCGACCGGTTGCGGCGCCGAGCCCCAAGTTTCGATGACCGTGGCAAGCGCTACGTTGCGGCCTTCATCCAGCCACCCGCTTGCCTGTTGCAATACATCGCTCATTGGTCACTTCCTTTAGGCAGGCGTGCTCCTGGGGAGCCAGTAACGCGGATCATGCTGCACGTCGCCAGCACCGGACAAGGCGGCCGCAAGCTTTTCCAGGCTGTCCAGATTGTGCACCGGGCGAAACTCGTCCACAAAGGGCATTATCGCCCGGATGCCGCTCGCCCTAGGCTCAAACCCATCATAGCGCAGCAATGGATTGAGCCAAACGATGTGCCGCGCAGCCAGCCGCAAGCGCTGCATCTCGCGCGTAAGTTCGCCGGCATCGTCACGGTCAAGACCATCACTCATCAACAGCACATGGGCGCCCTGCCCCAGCACGCGTCGCCCCCATTTGTAGTTGAACTCATGCAGGCATTGACCGATGCGGGTTCCACCCGACCAGTCTTCGACCGCCGCCGCCACCTTTTCCATCGCCTCATCAATATCACGTTGAGCAATCTCACGGGTGATATTGGTCAGCCTGGTGCCGAATACGAACACTGAAACTCGCGACCGATCATTGCTCAGCGCATGCAGAAAATGCAGCAGCATGCGCGAATAACTCGACATCGACCCGGAGATGTCGAGCAGTACGACCAAAGGCGGTTCACGTGTTTGCCGCTTGCGCCTCACCAGTTCAACAAGTTCGCCGCGGTTGCGCAAGGCGGCCTTCAGAGTTCGGCGCATATCAATCACAGAACCACGCCGTGCCGGCGCGAACCGACGCGTCTTCACTTCGAGCGGTTTGATACGCATGCGGGCAATAGCCGCCTTTGCCCGGCGCTCTTCTTCGCCGGTCATTTGCTCAAAGTCCCGACGGCGCAGCACTTCATCGCGAGAAAAGGTTAAATCGGACTCCAGCTCAAGTTCTTCCTGTGGTCGCTCACGCTGGCTTTGCGCGTCATCGGCCCGGAACATTGCTTCCGCAAGGCGCCTTAGGCCAGCCTGTTTTTTCTCAGGCGCCACCTCGACACGGATTTGCTGGAACAGCATTTGCATCATCTGTTCCAGCATCTTCGGTTTGCGCCAGAACACATGAAACGCCTGGTCGAACAGCACCTTGTGCTCGTGCCGCTTGACGAAAATGCAATGCAGCGCCCAGTAAAAGTCAGCGCGCGACCGGATCACCCCCAGTTGCACTGCCTCCAGCGCATCAAACACCGCGCCTGGCCCCGCCGGCACGCCGGCTTGCCGCAATACGCGGGCAAAATGCATGATGTTGTCGGCAATCCTGCCGTCACAAGGTTTCGGCGTTCCTGGTTTCTCAATATTCAATACTCAAGCTATCGCAGCCAACTCACTCTGGATTTGATCCAGAAGACGCTTGGACTCCGATCCTTCCATGCGCGCAATATCGTCCTGATACTTGAGCAGCACCCCCAGCGTATCATTGACGGTCTGCGGATCGAGCGTGATCGTGTCGAGTTCATTGAGCGCGCTGACCCAATCGATGGTCTCGGCAACGCCCGGACGCTTGAACAGATCTTCGCCACGCAACGCCTGTACATAAGCCACCACCTGACGCGACAGCTCCTCACCGACCTCTGGTTTGCGCGCCTTGATGATCGCCAGTTCGCGCTCGGCATCCGGGTAACCGACCCAGTGATAGAGACAACGCCGCTTCAGCGCATCATGAACTTCACGGGTTCGGTTTGACGTGATCACGACGATTGGTGGCTGTTTGGCTGTGATCGTACCAATCTCCGGAATTGTTACCTGAAAGTCCGACAGCAGTTCGAGCAGAAAGGCTTCGAACGCCTCATCCGTGCGGTCCAGCTCATCGATCAGCAACACCGATGGTCCCGAGCCGTCGTCCTCCAGCGCCTCCAGCAGCGGACGCTTGATCAGAAAGCGTTCTGAAAAAATGTCCCCTGCGAGCGCATCATTGTTCTTGCCGCCAGCCGCTTCGGCGAGACGAATCTGGATCATCTGTGCTGAATAGTTCCATTCATAGACGGCAGAATTGATATCCAGCCCTTCATAGCACTGCAGGCGGATTAGCCGACGGTCGAGCGCCGCCGCCAGCACCTTGGCAATTTCCGTCTTGCCGACACCGGCTTCGCCTTCAAGAAACAGCGGTCGGCCCATCTTCATCGACAGATAGATAACTGTCGCAAGGGCCCGGTCCGCCACATAATCTGCGTCCTGCAGCAGCTGCAGCGTGTCATCTATGGATTTCGGAATTGTGGATGTCATGATTTCGATGAATAATGGTGCTGTCTGCGATGACGCAATAGACCACGCCGGCACTCTCCCGGCAACCCGGGAATGCGGAGCGGCGAACAAGCCGAATAGCTTCTTGTTGATGCGCAAAGATCACCGGTCTTGCCCGATGCCCAAATCGTGCTGCACCCGGTTTGTCGTCAGCATCCGGCAGCGTGACAAGCAGAATTGGTTCCAAATCAGCATATCATGCTCTAGCATGTCATTTCTCTGAGTCCGGAACAGATAAATCTTGAACATCAGCTTGACAGGCAGGGCGGCGCCAGGTCTTGCAGCGCCCTGGGCTGCAGCAATATGACGGCTGTGCACGAAGCTACATCGCAAGAGCGAGCAAACTGGCAAACGTGGGCAGGTTTCTCGGCCATGTGCATCGGCATGTTCATGGCAATTCTGGATATTCAGATCGTCGCGACCTCGCTGCCCGCGATTCGGGATGCGCTGGATATTTCGCCGGACCGGATGAGCTGGATCCAAACAACCTATCTGATCGCAGAAGTGATTGCCATACCGCTCACCGGTTTCCTGTCCCGGGCGCTTTCCGTGCGCCGTCTTTTTCTTGCAACGCTCACACTTTTCACGTTGGCCTCCATAGGATGCGCCTATAGCACCGACTTCACCACTCTCATCATCTTTCGCATCTTCCAGGGGCTGGCAGGCGGATGTCTCATCCCGCTGGTATTTTCCGCGGTATTCCTGATGTTCCCGGTGCAACAGCAGGGTATTGCGACAACGCTTGGTGGCGTATTGGCAGTTCTGGCGCCCACATTAGGGCCAACTGTCGGCGGCTATATTACCCAAACCTATAGCTGGCCGTGGTTGTTCCTGGTCAACGTCTTGCCCGGTGTGCTCTCGATCGCCGTCGCGGCAGTCCTGCTGCCCCAGGGCGCCCGCGAACGCGGTTTGCTGCTGCGGATGGACTGGCTCGGTCTGGCGGCGCTGGCGTTCGGACTTGCCTCATTGGAGATCGCACTCAAGGAAGCACCGGAGCGAGGTTGGACATCGCTGCTTAGCGTGTGTCTGCTCGCGGCGGTGATCGTATCGGCAGCCGGCTTTGTCGCAAGCTCTCTTCGACGCGAATTGCCTATTGCCGACCTAGGTCTGTTTCGCGACCGTAACTTTGCCATAGCCTGTGCTCTCAGTTTTATCTTCGGGATGGGCCTGTTCGGCTCGGTTTACCTGATGCCTGTTTTTTTGGGGCTGGTCCGCGGTCATGGCCCGCTGGATATCGGCTTGGTGATGCTGGTCACCGGAATTGCCCAGCTACTCTCAGCACCCCTGGCCGTGTATCTCGAACAGCGCCTCGATGCGCGATTGCTGACGGCGGGGGGGTTTTTGTGTTTTGCTACAGGACTTGGTTGGAGCTTCTACCAGACCACGGCAACGGATTTCGACGAAATGTTCTGGCCGCAGGTCATTCGCGGCTGTGCGATCATGTTCTGCCTGCTGCCGCCAACACGCATCGCATTGGGGCTGCTCAGCGAGCTGAAGGTCCCCGACGGCAGCGCCCTGTTCAATCTCATGCGCAACCTTGGCGGCGCGATCGGCATTGCGCTCATCGATACCATCATCTGGAAGCGGGCCCCGGTACATGCCGAAGACATTGGTATTAAACTGCTTGAACAGGACCCTGAAGCCGCCGCGTTCGCCGGCATCCCTGTGTCCGACATTCCACCCGCCGGCTTCGTGCCGGCGGAGACCATGCTGGAGGTCATCCGCCCGACTGTGGAGAACGCCGGGCTCACGATGGCCATCAACGAAGCCTGGGCGATGGTCGCCGCTTTGACCGCATGCGGGCTGCTGCTGATCCCATTCGTGCGCCGGACAACGCAAACGTCATAGATTCTCAACGTCAATCCCAACTATGCGATTGCCGACATTGCAACGCGGTGACGATGAGCAGTTCGAACTCCAGCAGGTTACTTTCGCGGGCGTCGGTCGCTAACCTCATTCAGTGCTGTCGAACATTGCAATCGGTTTCTTGAATCTGAACTCCCCCTTCATTCCACCTTCATAGTGCAGAGGAACATTGCAGCCGAACTCGATCATTTGACTCCACTTGAAAGTCCAAACGAGCTCTTTCGTCACCCCAGGTGGCACAAGCACTGAATTCAGGTGATCGTGAGATTCTTGCATCTTTCCGCCCGAATCAAGCTGATCGGCATCATGCAACACACGGATAAATGAACGGCGCGCCAGTTGCATTGCAGGGGTGCCAATTGTGAAGTCATGCGGGATCTTATCACGGTTCACAATCTTGAACCGAATGGTTTCACCGGCTCTGACATCAACGAATTTCGGTTCAAATTCCAATCCGTTCATGACGATCTTCACGGTCCTGCCGGCACCGACAACATCAGCAGCGTTACCTGAATCTGCGCCAGCAACGATGTATGGCGCCAAACATATGAGGGGAAGAAGAACAACGTGTCTGAGAATTTTCTCGCGCGTTGTTTTGCGGTAAATGTCCTTCTTATTCATGGAAGATTCTCTTTTGATGTCACTCACAATTCCAGAACCAATCACCATTGGCAGCAATACTATGGGCAGGCTTCTCTCCTAGACAGTGCGGCCCCGACGTAAGGACATAACGGGGCCTCACTTCATTCGTTACTGCCCAGTCGAGCACTCATACTTTAGTTTAACACATAATATCGGACTGTAAATAACTAGATGATCTGTAGAAAACGGCATTCCTAGCGACAGCATCGATCGCCACTGGGGTTGTTCCCCCATATATATGCGACGCTACAACGCTGACGTTAGAAACCTTTCTCACGAATAAAAAGTTCCTGAGCAGCACAATATTAACGTCACGATCTGTTTAAATTGGTGTTCTATTGACATCTCCACTACAAATTTTCAAAACTAGGACCAGAGGCTAAGTCCGTTCCCTAAAGTGAGGCGAACCAAATGGTAATCTCGCTGCAAGGTCGCGGTGTTAGTTCATATTGCCACCTTACGATGAAGCCATTGGCTTTGTACGAGAGTGAACATCGGAGGGTATATGTTCAGTCAGGTCTCCGTTCCTGGGTCGGCCCTTGGCCGTGATGCTGACGACAGCCAGAAGAAAAAACATGTGTGTCGCGACCGACGTTGGCGATGCCTGTCCCTCAGGATACTAGGAGATGCTGCAGAACTTAGGGCACCCGCCTTCCGCATTGCACTGTCTTTAGGCGCTTTAGGCGCTGCATTTTGCCTTGCCGGGTCACTGTACGCTGCAGAGCCCGAAGAACTGCAAGCGGAACTGGATACCGCCAGGGAGACGATCCGGCAGTTACGGCTGGAGTTGGCGGAAACCAAAATTAATCGCGCGATCTGGAAAAGCGACCCTGAGGTCGTTGTATTGCGCGCGAAGCTAAAGGAGGCGCGCGCGAAGATTGAAAGTCTCGCCAGGGCCACGGAAAGCGCCAACGCTGAGATCGCGGCTCTACAGACAAAGCTTGAGGCCTCGGTATCGAAAGTCGACACTCTCGTCACCCACAGGGACAATGCCGCTTCCCAGGTTACCAAACTCGAGAACAGCCTCGACGCAGCCCGCCGCGAATCCAAACGGTTCCACACAGCCTTGTCCAGGGCGAAGAAGGACCCTGCGCATCCGTCCGGGACGATCCGCGATGAAAAGGTGCTTCGCAAGAAAGTGGAACGGTGGAAACGGCGGACCTGGCAACTCATCCCCAAGCTTGAAGCCGTCGAACTCGAACGAGACGAACTCAAGCAGAAATACGAAGTGGCACAGCAACAGGCGGAAGTGCTGGAAAGAACGTTCAAGAATTCTCTTGCCAATCGCGAAAAGCGCGACCAGCAAGCGCAGAAGAAGGTCACACAAGCCCCTCGGCAACGCACTCGGTCAGCTAAATTTGCACACTCCTTCGCGCGGGCACATGACGCACCCTATGGCGAGCTTGTCACTGCACGAGCGGCGGCAAAAGCAACCAAAGAGAAACGCTCGAATGCCGGCAGGATGTTCGAGAAATTGACAGCCGAGGTCAAGGTATTGCGCGAGCAACAAGCAATGAGGCAAAAACAGCTGCACGACCTGAAGTTGGAGATCACTAAAGCCCGCGCTGAGGTAACAATGGCGCGCAACGACGTTTCCGCGCGCATCGAAAAGATGATTGCGGTCGCTGTTGCGCAGCCCAGTGAAAGAGTAATTGATCTGAGAAAGCAGCTGGCAGCAGCGAATGACGAGATTGCACAGCTGAAGGCAAAACTTAGCCAACAATCGGCCGCAGCTGTTTCCCCCTGGTAGTGCACCTGGTGTTCAGTACCGTCTTCGCAAATTCGGACCGAGCGGCGGTGCGCCCGGCCCTGGAAGCCGTCGAAATCGTTGCTTCAGGCTATTTAGCCGCAGCAACTGCCCTTTTTGCCATAACGCCCACAAGATGCGCGCGGTACTCGGCTGAGGCATGAATATCCTCATTGAGGCCGTCGGCCTTGGTGGCGATACCGGCGATGGCATCGACACTGAAATTGCCGGTCAGTGCCTTTTCCATTGCCTTGTGGCGGAACACGCTAGCACCGGCGCCGGTGACCGCGACGCGGGTTTCCTTACCGTGATCGGCAACGAAGACGCCGACCATGGCATAGCGCGACGCCGGGTTCGGGAACTTTGAATATCCAGCTCTCTTGGGCAAGGGAAATTCGACCGCGGTGATGATCTCATCGCGCGACAGGGCCGTTTCGAACATGCCCTTGAAGAATTTGTCCGCTGGCAACTTGCGCTTTGAGGTCACCACTGTGGCGTTGAGGCCGACCAAGGCGGCGGGATAGTCGGCCGCCGGATCGTTGTTGGCGATCGAACCGCCTATCGTCCCCCTGTGGCGCACATGCGGGTCACCGATGCCGCCAGCCAGGACAGCCAAGGCCGGGATTAACTTCTTCACGTCCCGGTTGCCGGCAACCTCGGCATGGGTCACACCGGCACCGATGCTGATCTTGGTCTTGGTCGCCTTGATGGCGTTGTTGCCAAGGCCACTGAGATCAATGACATCCGACGGTGCTGCAAGACGCTGCTTCATTGTCGGAATCAACGTCATTCCCCCAGACATGACCGTGCCGTCCTTGTGCTTCTTGATCAGCTTGACGGCGTCCGCAATCTTTGTAGGGCGGTGATATTCGAAGTCATGCATGATTTCCTCCTGTCCTCACGGGCCTATTCGGCCGCCGCACGCAGATGCGCCGTGGCTTCCCACACCCGCTGTGGTGTCGCAGGCATGTCGATATGTTTGACGCCAATCGCATCGGTGACGGCGTTGATCAGCGCAGCCGGTGAGGCAATGGCGCCTGCTTCACCGCAGCCCTTTACGCCCAGCGGGTTTGACGGGCACTTGGTTTCGGTAAAGCCAAGCTTGAACGAAGGCAGCATGTCGGCCCGCGGCATGCAGTAGTCCATGTAGGAGCCGGTTAATAACTGGCCCGCGTCGTCATAGACGGCAACTTCAGACAACGCCTGGCCGATACCTTGAGCAATGCCGCCATGCACCTGACCCTCGACGATCATCGGATTGATCACCACGCCGAAATCATCCACCGCGACCCAGTCTATGATCTCCGTGGCGCCCGTCTCAATGTCCACTTCGACTTCGCAAACGTGGCAGCCTGATGGAAATGTGAAGTTGGTCGGGTCATAAAACGCCCCCACCTTCAGGCCTGGCTCAACCTCGGAGGAAGGAAACTTGTGCGCCACATAGGCTGACAGCGCCACTTCGCCGAAGGCCATCGCCTTGTCGGTTCCCCTGACCGTGAAGCTGCCGTTCTTGAATTCGACATCCCTCTCGGCCGCTTCCATTACATGTGCAGCAACTTTCTTGGCCTTGGCCTCAACCTTGTCGAGTGCCTTCGATATAGCACTCATTCCGACGGCGGCCGACCTTGAGCCGTAAGTGCCCATACCAAACTGCACCTTGTCGGTGTCGCCATGCACCACGGCAACTTGGTCGAGTGGTATCCCGAGACGGTCGGACACGAGCTGGGCAAAAGTCGTTTCATGCCCCTGCCCGTGGCTGTGGCTACCGGTGAGCACTTCCACAGTTCCAACCGGGTTTACGCGCACTTCGGCTGATTCCCACAAGCCGACGCCAGCCCCCAGTGAACCGACCGCGGCCGACGGCGCGATGCCGCAGGCCTCAATGTAGGTCGAAAACCCGATGCCACGCGCCTTACTCCTCTTGCGGGCTTGGGCGCGGCGTTTCTCAAAATTCTCATAATCGATCAGTTTCAGCGCCTTGTTGAGGTTGGCGCCAAAATCCCCCGCATCATAGTTCATAATCACCGGCGTCTGGTGCGGAAACGACTTGATGAAGTTTCGGCGTCGCAGTTCGACCGGTTCGATGCTCATTTCACGCGCGGCCGTTTCGATCAGTCGCTCAACTACGAATGTGGCTTCGGGCCGGCCGGCACCACGATAGGCATCAACAGACGTCGTGTTGGTGTAGACAGCATCCACCTCGCCATAGATAGCCGGGATGTTGTACTGGCCCGACAACAGTGTGACATAGAGATAGGTTGGAACTGACGATGCGAACAAAGATAGGTAAGCACCCATATTCGCGATCGTTTTCACCCTCAGCCCGAGGATTTTGCCGTTCTTGTTGAGGGCCATTTCAGCCTTGGTCACATGATCGCGGGCATGCGCGTCAGTCAGAAAACTTTCGCTGCGTTCGGCAGTCCATTTCACCGGTCGGCCACCGATCTTTTTCGATGCCCAGACGCACACGACCTCTTCGGCGTAGATGTAGATCTTGGAACCGAAGCCCCCGCCCAAATCGGGTGCGATCACGCGCAGCTTGTGCTCGGGCGCAAGTGCTAGAAACGCAGATATTACCAGCCGCGCAACATGCGGGTTCTGGCTAGTCGTATACAGCGTATAGTGGTCCTCGCCGGGATCGAATTGGCCTACTGCCGCCCGCGGCTCGATCGCATTCGGTACCAGCCGGTTGTTGATGATTTCGAGCTTGGTGACATGATCTGCTTTCGCAAATGCCTCTTCTGTCGCGTTCTTGTCGCCCAGTTCCCACTCGAAAACCGTGTTTCGGACAGCAACGTCATGCACCTTCGGCGCCCCGCGTTTCTGCGCCGATGCGGTATCGACGACCGCCGGCAGTTCCTTATAGCTAACATTGACCATTTCGGCAGCCGCCTGGGCCTGTGCATGAG
>JAEKFU010000254.1 GCA_016522385.1 Pseudomonadota bacterium | reverse complement strand
CGTTTGATCACAGGACAAGAACTCCACACCTTCGGATTCCAACACTTCCCGAACTGCCGCAAGCGTTGAACTTCGAACCGATATGCCCGCTTCTATGCGAACGATTGTCGCCTTGTTCATCCCTGCCTTTTCCGCCAGTCCCCTTATTGACAGGCCGAGGCCGGAACGCGCCATGCGCACATGGTGACGGTCAATCATCGTGGCCGTTTTGAAAGAAGGTACCATTGTGCGAACTCCAAGCCGCTTTCGCTCATTTCAGACATGATCACTTTCTGGTTGGTCAGAACAGCATAACGTATCATGGGCGGCGGTTCTCATTCAGCAGCAGTTTGCCACAATCCTTGGGACTGGATCACAACAGAAAGAATTTGACCCAACCATGAAACAACAATGCAACAGTAACTATGGCAAAAATTTCGCTTCGAGCGCTCAATTGACTCTTGATCAAATTTTAGCGTACTTTGTACGTATTTGAGAAGCGCAACTTGTATGCATTTTGGCGCAGTCAGCGACCACGAAAGTGCGTTTCCAAGAAACAAAACACCGATGCTAAAGGATGGGCAAGGCAATGGGCCCAAATGCAGGCAACGGGGACACCCCGGAGCGCGAAGACGGTGGTACAAGGTCAAAGGATCTTTCCAGCGACGAAAGACGTGCTCGCCTCAAAGAGTATTTACTCAACATCGAGAAGACAATGTCGACGGACACGTCGCCCTTGATGCAAAGAGATCTGAATTCAGGTCTTGCTGAGATTGCGGGAAGCCTGATCGAATTTGTAGCCTTTGCAAGACAAAACGATTTGCCGTTCTTGGCTTACCTGATTGAAATGGCCGCCATGGAAGTGGCTAAAGAAATCGATGATATTGAACCATCTAGGCGCTGAAGCCAACAATCCCGATTGATCAATTCGCCGTGCCAATTGAATGCGTTCACAACGTAACTCCACCAAGCATTCCGCCAAAACGAACGTGTAACACTGTCAGCCACAAGCCTCAGATTTTTTGCCTGAGCAGTTGCCAAGTTTGAAGCTTACCGGCACCCTTTAGATTGATCTCACCTAATGGTGCGAGTTCACAACTGTGGCCCAATAGCTCATGTGTCGCACGCGTTGTTCTTATGACGCCAGAGTCGGGATCGGACCGCCCCTTGGAGCAAGAGCCCTTCATGCTTTAACAATCAGCCCGGAAAGCTTGATCGGAGCGGATCACAGATGCAGACGAAAAAAGCCATTGATGTTGCCATCATTGGTTCCGGCATGGGTGGTGCGGCATTTGCCTGGCAGCTCTTGCGGAAAACGGCAGGCCTGAAAATTATTTGCTTTGAACGTGGTGGCTGGGTTGATCCCTCGCAATTCCCAACGACCGATTTCGATTGGCAAAGCTCTGCTCTTGCAGCCTGGTCTGCAAACCCCAACACCAGGTTGGCATCGGGTGGCAACGTTTACTCGGCTGACTATGCCGTCGAGGATAAAGGCTCGCAGTTGAAGCCGCTAATGTGGAATGCAGTCGGTGGATCGACAATCAACTGGTCAGCGCATTTCCCGCGTCTACACCCTTCCGATTTCATGGTTAGGAGCCTTGACGGAGTCGGTGTCGATTGGCCCATTACCTATGAAGAGCTCGAACCCTGGTACGAGTCCAATAACCGCATGATGGGAGTGGCCGGACTGGCCGGAGATCCGGCATACCCACCAGGACTAATGCCTGAGTTTCCTCCCGTGGCACTCGGGTCCATGGGCGTCCGCGCTGCACAGGCATTCGAGGCGCTTGGATGGCACCATTGGCCGGTCAGTGCGGCCGTCTTGACGCGCTCGCGCGAAGATAGGCAAGCGTGTAATCATTGTGGGCCTTGCTCACAGGGTTGTTCTACACGCGCCAAAGCTTCGACAGATATCACGTACTGGCCTCACGCGATCGAGCTAGGTGTCGAACTCCGCACCCATTCGGTGGTCACGCAAATCGAAACGGCGGCCGGCCGAGCCACCGGCGTCGTCTACCGCGACAAAAAAGGTTGCGAATATCGCCAGCCTGCGGACGTGGTTGTCCTCGCGGGGAATGGAATCGGCACGGCACGATTGTTGCTCGGTTCAGGTATCGGGCCAAACAGCAACCAAGATCCGCTCGGCGCGAATCTGATGATGCACCCTGTTGCCTATGTGCGTGGCTTCTTTCGCGAAGCGCTGGACGGGCCAGTCGGACCCGTCGGTTGTTGTCTTTACAGTCACGAGTTTTATGAGACGGACAAAGCGCGCGGCTTCGTGCGTGGCCTGCAACTGCAGATAACGCGCGAAAATTCTCTGCTATTGCAGGCGCTTCGCACGGTACCGGCCTGGGGCAAGGAGGCACAAATTATGGTTTCTGAAGAGTTCCGCCACTCAATGGTTGTAATGGTCATGACGGAAGATCTGCCGGAACTTCACAACCGCGTCTCGATTTCCCGCGATGTTGCTTGCGATGGGCTGCCCGAAGTGTCCATCGATTACCGGCCCGCTGCTAATACGGACGCAATGCTTCTTTTTGGTATGGACAGGGCGGAGGAACTGCTGCGGAAAGCGGGTGCCTACCGGATCGTCAGACAGCCCTATCCGCCAATGACGGGCTGGCACCTTCTTGGCACCGCCGCGATGGGTACCGATCCCGAGACGTCGGTCGTCGACCCGCTTGGACGTTGCCACAGGATCCCCAACATAGTTGTCTGCGACGGGAGCGTCTTTCCGACCGCGGGAGCGGTCAACCCCGCTTCAACCATCGGCGCACTGGCGCTGCGTTTCGCGGACCGGCTTGCGAGGGATTTTCAATGATGAATAGGAGCTTTGCGGCCACTGTTGCATCGACGCTTCTTCCAGGCGGCGAACTTGCCAACGGCGTTGATGTGCCTTGTGCCGGGCGGCTCATTGACGAGGCTACAATGTCGCAATGGATCGCACATGACGACGCCAAGGCTGCAGTCGAAGCAATTCTCGACGAAGCTGGTGGTGCCAGGGCTTTTGTTGAATTGCCGGCGGCGCGGCGTGCCGATGCATTGCGAGTCGCTGAAGCAGGTCACGGGTCCGCATTCGACAAACTCGTTACAGAGCTATTTAAGCTCTATTACGAACACCCGACCGTGCTGGCGGCCTTCAGGTGGCGTAGCGCGCCGCCCCAGCCCGAAGGTCATGATCTGAAAGGTTTCAACGAATCTCGATTTGAGCGGGTTGCGGCACGTGGCCCGATCTGGCGCAACATCGTTTGATGTGTGATCCCAGGCCCAAGTGTGGTTCGGTGATTTCTGTCAGGCTGTCTCTTCTTCCTTCAGAGGTGCACCGAGAGTGAAACGGCGCGCATCGTCACAATTGTGTCCTTTCGGCTCGTCCTTTATCAAACTCAACATGACGCCGTACGAGCGGCAACCCAAGTCATACGCCAATATGGCCCGGTCACGTTCTGTGCAGTGCCGAGCGCCCCGCTCGGCGAACAAATTACAGAATTTCGCAAGCCAATTCAGCACCACGCTGCCAGAATCGAATGTAAGTGCTTCGATCTCTCATATGCTCAAGGGATCAGAACCGTTGCGCCAAGAGTCTTGCCGCTCTCGATTGCCTGATGCGCCCGCACGGCGTCCTTGAGAGGATACTCGTAGTTGATGTTGGCATCGAGAATGCCATCGCCGATTGCCTTGAACAGGTCGCAGGCGGTCCACTCCAGATCCGATCTCTTGGCCACATAGTGCATGATCGCCGGGCGGGTGATGAACAACGAGCCGCGCCTGCCGAGATCCTGGATTATATCCACCGGGTCTGGTGGGCCGGAGACATGGCCGTAGGCGGCACAGACCCCCATCAAGCGCAAACAGTCAAGCGACTGCTGAAGCGTGTCCTTGCCAATCGCCTCGTAGACCACCGCGGCACCTTCGCCATCGGTCACCTCGCGGACCTTGGCAACAAAATCCTCCCTTGAGCGTACAACCGGGTAGTCGCAACCTGCCGCACGCGCCGCCTCAGCCTTTTCCTCGGTGCTGACCGTGCCAACAATGGTTGCACCAAGGGCTTTAGCCCATTGGCACAGGATCAGCCCCATGCCGCCCGCTGCGGCATGCACTACAATCGTATCACCTGGTTGTACTTTGTATGTGCGGTGCAGCAGGTAGTGTGCCGTCATACCCTTCATGAGCAGGGCTGCAACCTGTTTCTCATCGAGATCATCAGGCAAGTGTAGTAGTTTGTCCGCCGGGTAGTTGCGGACCTCGGCATAACTGCCGAGCGGTGGAATCCCGTATGCCACCCGGTCGCCGGTTGCGAATTCGCTAACGCCGTCCCCGAGTCCCTCGACAACGCCAACGCCTTCGAATCCAATCACCACCGGGCAGGGCGGCACGGGCCAAGGATGTGAAATGCCGCCCCGATGATACGTGTCGGCAAAGTTGACGCCGATCGCCGTATGACGCAAACGGACCTCACCGCGGACTGGCTCGGGTACCGGCCAATCTTCCCATTGCATAACTTCCGGCGGGCCAAGTTTGCGTATTACCTGGGCCTTGGACATAACGCTGCCTCCCTTTATTGTCGCTCCAGCGGCACGGCCACAGTCTGGAATTCGAACGTGCTGCCAACAAGTGATTTATTCGCATGATATAGTCAGCCCTGGTGAAAGTGGTCGCAGACAGAATTTGGCAAGGGAGAAACGGGAATGAGTAGTGACATAAAGGAAAACGTAACCCGGCGCGTAATCTGGCTTCGCCTAGTCTTCATGATCGTCTTGGGTGTGGCTTTCAATGTGGCGGAAATCATCACTTTTGCCGTAGTAGTGTTCCAGTTCCTCGCCAGCCTGTTCACTGGCCAGCCCTACGACCGGTTGCGCCGCTTCGGTGGAAATTTGGCCCGGTATCTTCAGCAGATCACCGCCTATTTGACTTTCGTTACGGAAGAAAAACCGTTCCCTTTCGCGCCATGGCCCGATGAGCCACATGAAGAATTACCCGTAGAAGAAGATGGCAGCCATCAGATCGACAAGTCGGACCAGACCGCGAATGCGGCCCAGAATGATGAGGCAGCAACGCAAAAGAAACGGACGACACGCAAGCCCGCGCCAAAACAGAAGACGCGGACAAGCCGGAAGAAAGCTCCATAGCGACATTGAGAACTGCACGTCGGTATACGGGTGAACAACGAACAATAAATGTTGCAACACCAGATGTTCGAATTGCCGCGGCATCGGTAGTAAAGTGCCGCTGTTCTCTTGCTGAGATTAGTTATACGCTCTTTTGGAAAAGCTGACCGGGTAGCCGGGGTATTTTGCTGCGACACAGAGAGGCAAGTTTGGACCCGTGTATGCCATGGACAAATGCCCGTCTGCGCACATTTGAAATTCGAACTCGTCAAGCGAGAACCATTCCTTGATCGGCCACCTGGCGATGGAATGTGTGTATAACTAAGCAGCAAAGCGGATTTGGCAGATCAGTCATGGAGACGAAGACGTTTAAAATTGATGAGATCTATGTGCCGGTTAAGCGGCGCAAAACGCTCGACCCGGAGACCGTGGCTGAGATAGCCGAAAGCATATTGGAAAAAGGTCAACTGACCCCGATCTTGGTTCGTCCGGACCGTGACAGGTTTGTGCTAGTCGAAGGGCTGCATCGCTTGGAGGCATGTAAAGCGTTAGGCGAAGAGACCATTGAGGGTTTGATTGTCCAGCCCAGACCGCACTAGAACCAAATTCCGCCTCTACGCAAGATCTGCAATTGACTCCGATCTGTTCACTTTCGTGGTGATATATCCCTAAGCAACACGTCTGCGATTGAAGGAGAGGCAGATGATGTGGACCAAAAGGCAGTCTGCAATGAACCTGTAACTACCGGCGGCAATCGCAAATTTGATGCCGCCAGGATTACTGGAACACCCCACCTACGTACTAAGAATTATTTTCTGGAAGCGTTTCAGACGACTGGATCAGGCCGTATGTCATTGCATCTCGTTGGATCACTGGCTGATGCAATTGGTAATTTTTGTGCAACCAATCTTGACAGCTTTTCATCCTTCTGCACGGCATCTGATACCGCGGCCCCACCAATCCCCTACTCATTTGTTATGAAACCTGCCCACGGGCACCCCGTCCCATCGCCGACTGTAACGGCGGCAGGCTTTCCAGTAGGTCATTGAGGGTTCAAACCATCGTTTTGAGTGCAAAAATACTAACGGAGTCACAGGGAGAAAAACATGCGAGAGTTGGCGATTTTGACATTCCAATCACTTGACGGCGTCATGCAGAGTCCCACGAGCCCGGAGGAAGACCCGTCAAACGGATTCGCACAAGGCGGTTGGGCCAGGCCTTACTGGACAGAAGTGATGGAGCAGGTGGTGGAAGAGGCGATGGTCGAGCCCTATGATATTCTGCTCGGCCGGACGACCTATGACATGTTCGCCGCCAGCTGGCCGAACAGAACCGATGACAATCCGACAAGCCGGATGATGAACAGCGCAAAAAAATTGTGCGTGACATCGTCTTTGACCAACAAGATAGAGTGGAACAACAGCGAGCGCGTGACCGGCGACGTGGTCGCAAGAATTTCTGAGCTCAAAACGCAAGACGGCCCACTACTTCAGGTTCACGGCAGCCACGGTCTCATTCAAACGCTCCTGGCGCATGATCTCATTGATGAATTTCGGCTCTGGACGTTTCCCGTTTTATTGGGGCCGGGCAAACGCCTGTTCGGAGACGGCGCGACGCCAGATAACATCAAGCTAGTAAAGACGCGATCCACGCCGCACGGAGTCATCATGGCAATATACAGGCGTTGTGAATGATGGCTTGTGGTACCACCCGAGTTCCCAGTCGATCAGGAGTAATGAGCAAGATCGACGCTATTGCCATCTTCATCTGCCCAGCCCGTGATATCGAATGTAAATACCCGCGCAGCATCGCAGATCTCGTTGGCTAGCGTTGAATCATCGATTGTGCGTGCGAGGACCATCGCGCCAACGCAGGTCGATGCGATCGAGAGGCCCTGTTGGCGTGCCGTCACGCCGTTCCTCGGACGTGCTTTCGCTTCGAAAATTTCCGCCATGGCCGCCAGGAGCTTTTGGTAGGCAGCACGTACCGTTGACCCCGCGCGGGCAGCGTCGGAAGGTAATGCGATTAGTGGGCAGTGTCCCTCAACGTCTTCCAAATGTTGTCGCGAGACGTAACCGTTGACCATCTGTCGAGCCAATTCGGGGCCACGCACAGAAAAATCCACCGTCACATCGTCCCAACCCTCCGTCGGGTTGCGGCAGGCAAACGCTTCCAGCGTTTCCACATACAGATCTTCTTTTGTCTTAAAGTGATTATAAAATCCGCCGCGGGTCAATCCTGCGGCCGACATGATTTCGTCGATCGATACCTCGGTGAAACCACGCCGGTTGAAGAGTTGGCGCGCACACTCGATGCTACGGTCACGGGTTTGCTGCTTGTGTTCAGGTCTATAAGGCATATTGGTCCTCCGTCATATCCGCAAAGTCTATGACAGTTTCAAAATATGTTCTTGAACATATTTTGAATGCGGCCAGAATCGTGGCGTCCTCAACAAGGAGGCTATGATGAAGCTCTACTATTTCGAAACACCAAATCCCCGCAAACCCTGTGCCGTGGCCAAATATCTTGGTTCGCCGGTCGAGTTTGTGAGAGTCGATCTTTCTAAAGGCGAGCAAAAGGAGCCCGAATTTCTCGCCGTCAACCCCAACGGCAAATTGCCGGCATTCCAGGACGGCGAAATCAATTTGTGGGAAAGTCACGCGATCATGGCT
>JAEKFU010000199.1 GCA_016522385.1 Pseudomonadota bacterium | reverse complement strand
GTCGTCAACACAGCGCTCGATGCATGCCAAGGGGCGAGAAGTGCAAAGCCAAGGAAAAAGGCCGTCGCCCGCATCAAATGCGTCAGGACATTTAAGTTGGCTGCCAGCATGGCTATGGCCCAAAATTATTGGCGCTGTGCCGATCAGTTCAACATTCTTCGTGAACCAATGTTGCGAATAGTTGGATGATAGTAATTTCCCGCGACACTTAGAACCGGTCATAAGTGTAACGCTCGCGGGGCGGCTAAACAGACGACCATACGGCTTTCTTTCAAGGTCCGCATGTATGTAGGAAGGCTTTCGACCGCCGACCCATGCATGCAGCGGCTTGTCAAGCATCAAAGTCAACAGACTGCGAAGAGAAGCGTGACCCGAGTGAATGCGAAACCACCAAGAAGGGAATTGGAGCTTAACGCAACCACCCGATTAGACAAGCAGACAAAGTCGCTGCAAAAACGGACACAGAATTCTGAATGTCGGTTGCTGGGTTAACAACGAACCTAACTGATCGGCACGCCATTGGTCCGGGAAATGCCAATAAGAGATGTTCTCAGTTGGCTCTTTTCCGTTCTCCACTGCTTCGGGATCGACTCGACAAGATCAGGGTCGTGATCGGTTCAAGCACGCACAAGATCAAACGACATGGCTAAGACCTCTTGAACAACTCGATCAGATCGACGTTGCGAGATGCGCCAGCAGTGAGATCGAGATTCGTCTCGATGTGTTCAAGGTGGGAATTCATTAACTGACTGGCCGCCTCGCCATCTCCGGCGACAAGGAAGTCGAACAATTGATAGTGTTCCGTGTCCGCGCAGTTGGTCGTACCGGGCGCACCGAACATTCCAATTATCAACGACGTGCGGGTGACCAGTTCCTTGACCATCCGTGTCATGATCGCGTTACCGGCAATTCTCGCCAGTTCAACGTGGAATTGGCCAGACAGGCGAATTGCCTGCCGCCGATTGCCGTCACGGTGCGCTACAGCCTCTTCATCGAGATGCCGCTTCAGTGTTCCGAGATCGTCGGCGTTCGCCCGATCAACCGCTATTCGCACGGCATTAGGCTCGATCGATCGACGCGCCTCGAAAACTTCACGCGCCTGATCGGGCGTCGGGCTTGAAACATAGGCTCCACGATTGGAGTGCAGTTCGACGATTTCACGGCTGGCCAGCAACAAAAGGCTGCGGCGGATACGCATGCGGCCAACTCCGAACGCCTCGCACAACGCCGACTCGGACAGCTTGGTGCCAGGCGGCAGACGCTGCTCGATGGCCGCCTCGTAGATCTGTTCGACAATCTCCTCCTCGCCAAACGAGGTGGTCGGGCTTTCCGGGTTTTGTGCAACGTTTCTCATCACGCATTACCTGCTGCAACTGGCCAATCTGTCTCTGTCACCGTCAAATCAGCACACTTTGTCGATCATTGCGAGCAAAATTGTTGACAATCGTGCCGACAATCTTTTCACTACCACGTGTGTTGTCCGCAAATCCAGAATGCGGATGCCAATGGGAGGAAATCATGACAACTACGAGGCGTTTAATTTTGAAGTCGGCGGCGCTTGCGGTCGCATTAGCAGTCTCAATTGCCACGGGGACCAGCATTGCCTATGCCGAAAACGAGGAACTTAAGATCGGTTTTGTCGGTGTGACGAGCGGACCGGCCGCGGCATGGGGCATCTCCAATGTTCGCTCAATGCAAACCCGCGCCGAATGGCTCAATGAAAAAGGCGGCGTGAAAATCGGGGACAAGACCTACAACATCGAAATCGTCACCTTCGACGATCAGAAAGACCCCAAACGGGCCATTGCTGGCATGGAGAAAATGGCCCAGGAGGGCATCCACTATGTTGTCGGCCCGAATGTTGATGACGGCGCGGCTGCCGTCCGCCCGGTCGCGGAGCAAAACGGGATCATGTATTTCCCTTATGCGTTCCCCAAAGAGCTCTACTCGGCGCCTGCGTCCAATGCTATCCTTGGCATGGTTGCCAATTACCAGTCGGGACCGGCGATCTACAAATACCTGATGGATAACAAGGGCGTGAAAACGGTCGCCTTTGTGTCTGCAAACGAATCCGATCCGCTCAGCCAGCGTGACGGTGGCGTCCAGGCGGCCAAGGCCCTCGGCCTTGAAGTCGTCTCATCAAGCATCACCTATCAGGTCGACACAACCGACTTTACGCCTGTGATCACCCCGGTGGTGCAATTGAAGCCGGATTTGCTGGTTCTGTCCGGCGTGGCACCGGCCAATGCACCGCAACTGATCCGTTCAGCCCGGGAGCTGGGTTTCCAAGGGATCATCTCCACGGAGACCGCACAGGACGCAACGGTGCTTAAAGAGGGTGCCGGTGAGCTGGCCAACGGTTTCATCTCTGTCGGCGGAGCTTCGACCCCGGAAATCGCCACCGACACGATGAAAGAGTTCGTTGACCGTTACACAAAGATGTTCGGCGAATACAACGATGAGTCCAACACCAAGGTCTATGCGCTGGAATACATCCTTGAGACGCTGAAGGCCAATCCGGCGGCGATCGACGATGTCAAGGCGTTCCAGACCACAATGGACACGTTCGAAGCTTCCAACCCCTACATGAAGGGCGACGCCAAGCTGAAATATGTCGGCATGACGTCGTTCGGCCAGAAGCGCCAGGTCTCAGTGCCGCTGGTCGTCAACGTCTACAAGGATGGCAAATTCGAAACGCTGTTCGTAGCCTCGGTCGACTAGACGGTTCCGCAACAAGGGTAAAAGGGCTCAGGCTCATCCCTGGGCCCTTTTTCCCTGGACTTCTCGATGGAACAGATCATCGCCAACGGCCTCTATCTGGGCGCGCAATATGCGCTGATCGCGCTCGGCCTTACGCTCATCTTTGCGCTAATGAACGTGCTCAACTTCGCGCACGGGCAAATGTATGTGCTGGGCGGGTTTGTGACCTACACGATCTATGCCCAACTCGGCATGCCCTTTGTCGCAGGGCTTCTCGCCTCCGCCGTCACGTTGGCCGTCGTCGGCGCGATTGTTGAAAAATTCCTGTTCCGGCCGGTCATCAAGCGATCCTTGCGCGAGGAAAGCACGATGCTGCTTGCCGCCGGTATCGCCTTCTTTCTGGATGCAGTGATCTTGCTGGCGTTCGGCGAAAAGCAGCGCGGCGTGCCGAAGATAATCCACGGCGTCTTAAACTGGGACTTCCGCATCATCATGCCCTATGACCGCATTTTGATCGGCGCCCTGGCGATCGCCGTGATCGCTACCTTCATCCTCTATATGCAATACAGCAAGACAGGCCGGGCCATGCGGGCGCTCGCCCAGGACAGGGTTGCCGCCCAATTGATGGGTGTTGACGTCAATCGGTATTCGATGATCGGTTTTGCGTTAGGCGCCATGCTCGCGGGCATCGTCGGCGGCCTGCTGGTTACGATCACAGGCGTCAATCTTGGCATGGGTGGACCGACATCCATCAAAGCCTTCATGATGGTGATGATCGGCGGTGCCGGCGTCATCTCCGGCGCCATCGTCGGCGGGTTCATTCTTGGCATGATGGAATCGATTGGCCTTACCGTACTGTCGCAATATGGCGACATCACCTATCTGGTCATCTTCGTAACGCTGATGGTGTTCCTGTCGTTCCGGCCCCAGGGCCTAATGGGCAAACCGTGGGGTTAGCGATGATCTGGAACCGCTGGAACCTCGTTGCCGTTGCGATCTTTTTGCTGGTCGTGTTTGTTGTCGTGCCCTGGCTCATTCAAGTCTCAGGACGCTGGGACTTCTATTACACGCTGACCTCGGTCGCCCTGTTGTCGATAGGCAGTGCCGGCGTCTGGCTCACCTTTTACATCGGCCGCATTAACATAGGTCAGGGCGCCTATGCTCTGGCCGGCGGCTACGTCTCGGCCATTCTTGTCACCGAGTATGGCGTATCGTTCTGGTTGACCATTCCATTGGCCGGGCTGTTCTGTGCAGCGCTCAGTGTCTTGATCGGCCTGCCAATCCTGCGCCTGCGCGGCGTGTACTTTGCCATGGTCACGCTTGTTCTGACGGAAGTCGCCCGGCTGTCGGCCCTTGCGTTACCGATAACCAGGGGTGCAAAAGGCATTGTGTCGATCCCGTTGCCGGGCGGCATAAGCGTGTTCGGTCTTACCATCATTCCCGACTTCTCAACGCTGGAAAACGTCAAGCTCGCCTTCTACTATCTCGCCGTCATCTTGATGGTGATCTGCTTTGCCGGCATGTACCGGCTGGTGAATTCGCGGATCGGCCATCTGTGCCGCTCGCTTCAGCAGAACGAGGAACTGGCCTCCTCGATCGGCGTCAACATCGCCTATCTGCGCATCATCGCCTATTCGATCTCCTCGTTCCTGGGCGGCATTGCCGGGGCGATATTCGTGGCCATTTCACAGTCGATCTACCCATCCAGCTTCCAAGTCGCCGATTCGATCAACTTCATGCTCAATTGTTTCCTTGGCGGCCTCGGCTATGTCTTTGGCCCGATGCTCGGCACCCTGGTGCTTTACTTTGGCTGGGACCTGCTGTTCCAGACCGGCAAGTACCAGCTGCTGATTTATTCCACCCTGCTGATCTTTCTGATGGTGGTGCTACCCAACGGCCTGCTTAGCATCCGTTGGCCTTCGGCACGAAAGGTCAAGCCATGAGCGCGCTGCTGGAAGTCAAGGGTGTCACCAAGCGCTTTGGCGGTCTCACCGCGGTGAATGCGGTTAGCTTCGATGTGCAGGAACACGAGATTCTATCAGTCATCGGTCCGAACGGTGCCGGCAAGTCAACGCTTTTCAAGCTGATATCCTCGTTCCTGCGAACCACCGCGGGAGAAGTCAGTTTCAGGGGCGAACGCATTTCCAACCTGGCGCCCCATACCGTTGCCCGCAAAGGCGTCGTGCGCACCTTCCAGGAAACGACTATCTTCAGGAATATGACAGTGCGTGACAATGTGATTGTCGCCCACCATCTGCGCTCAAGGGCAAGTCTTGCCGGTTACTTCCTCGGCACCCGTACCGCATCTTCTGATGAGGCCGGCTTTGGATCGTCGGCCGATGAGGTTCTGCAATTTCTCGGCCTTGGTGAGATCGCCGGCGAGTTCGCCAGCAATCTGCCCCAGGGCCATCTGCGCGCGCTAGGCATTGCCATCGGGCTGGCCACCGACCCCACGGTGTTGCTGCTGGATGAGCCGTTCGCCGGCATGAACCATGATGAGACCATGCGCACCGTTGAACTGGTTCGCGGTGTCCGTGATCGCGGCGTGACGGTCCTGTTGGTCGAACATGACATGCCGGCGGTCATGAGCATCTCCGACCGCATAGTCGTGCTCAACTTCGGCGAGAAGATCGCTGAAGGAACACCGGGCGAGATCCAGAACGATGAGCGGGTAATTGAGGCGTATCTCGGCAGCGCCGATGATGAGATCGGGGTGTGATCATGGAACCACTGCTGCACCTTGACAAGGTCGAACTGTACTACGATCACGTCTATGCGCTGAAAGGCGTGTCAATTGACCTGAACGAAGGAGAAACCGTTGCCCTCATCGGCGCCAACGGCGCCGGCAAATCTTCAATTTTGCGCGCCATCACCGGCTTGAACCCAATTCACCGCGGAGAGGTGCACTTCCAGGGCTCCCGTCTGGATGGCACCAGGGCATCCGATATCGTGAAATTGGGGATCGTGATGGTGCCGGAGGGCCGCCGGGTGTTTCCCTACATGTCAGTGAGGGACAACCTGCTGATGGGCGCCTTCACCCGCGATGACAAAGCCGCCATCAAGCAGTCGTTGGACGGCGTGCTGCACCGGTTCCCGCGCCTTAAGGAGCGCTATTCACAGACGGCTGGCACCTTGAGTGGCGGTGAGCAGCAAATGCTGGTCATCGGTCGCGCGCTGATGGCTAAGCCCAAGCTCTTATTGCTCGACGAGCCATCTCTGGGTATCGCCCCCAAACTGGTCCAGGACATTGCCCGTTCGATATTGGCCATCAACCGGGACGAAAAGGTTTCGGTGCTGTTGGTCGAACAGAATTCGCGCATGGCGCTCAGCATCTCGCACCGCGCCTATGCACTCGCAACGGGCAACGTCGTGGTTGCCGGGCAATCCAAGGATCTGCTCAAGGATGAACGGATCAAGGCCGCCTATCTCGGCGGTGAGATCTAAGGTATCGGGCCGCCTCATGCGCATACTCGTGATCAATCCAAACACGACATCGTCGATGACCCGCAAGATCGCCGAAGCAGCCCGGTTAGTGGCACCTCCGGATGTCGAGATCGTGGCGCGAAATCCGAACTCGGGTCCCGAGGCTATCCAGGGGCGCGAGGATGGTGAGGCAGCATTGCCGGGTACGCTGGCTGAAGTGGAGAAAGGCCGCGACGAGAGGTTCGATGCAACCATACTGGCTTGTTTTGACGATACCGGACTAGACGAGGCACGGGCAATCAGCGGTATGCCGACCCTCGGCATCGGCCAGGCTGCGTTTCATGCGGCGATGCTGATCGGAAAGAAGTTTTCAGTCGTCACGACCCTGTCGGTCTCTGTACCGGTGATCTGCAAAAATTTGGACTCCTATGGCTTGGCCGGCAGCTGCATTCGGGTCCGGGCATCCGAAGTGCCTGTTCTCGACCTTGAGCGGAGCGACAGTGATGCTCGACGCCGCGTTGCAGCGGAAATCGAACTTGCCCTGCACGAGGACCAGCCGGGTGCCATCGTCCTCGGCTGTGCTGGCATGACCGATCTGACGACGGATCTGGCGCGTCGGTTCAACATTCCGGTAATCGACGGAGTTGTGGCGGCCGTCGGCTTTGCCGTCGGCTTGGTCAGAATGACGGTTTAGGGTCTGCGATCTCAAGTGGCCGTGCCCAGCTGGGAGCGAAAAACGTCAGCAAAGGGCCAACAGCGGCCATCTGACCGCTGTTGCTTGAGCGTTTCATTACAGCACGGAAAGCTGAAGGTGTGGCTGCTTGTGGCAAACGTTGTTGCGAAAACTCCTTCAACTTCCGGGCAGTATGAAGTCGCGAGGTCCATGCTGATGGATCAGGATCAAGCAGTCTTGCGGTCCTTCGCAGCGGTCGCCATGTTCCTCCTTGCCCGACTGAAATGCGTAGCTGCCCGGGGCCAGCCTTCGCTCGTCGCTTTCGCCGTAGGTGTGTACCCAGGTCCCCTGAACCGTAACACCGTGATAGTCTGAGGTATGACTGTGGTTGGGGGCGGCATGTCCGGCCCTTATCCGCACGACCATGCCATATTCGCCTTTTGTCCAATCTCCCCAGAGCAGCGCAAAGTCCAGTCCCGGACCTCCATTCACCCACACCAGATCATCGAAGGAGCGACTAACCTGTCGTTCTGCGACGGCGCTGTTTGCGAGCCCCACACTCATGATGGCGGCGATGAAAATTCGGCCAATTCTCTTCAAAGTCGGTTTCATTGGTTGGTCCTTTCTAAGTTCTAAGGTGCTTGCAGCCAACTAGGTGGCGCATGCGTTGCCATGCTGGCTAAAGGCTGGCCTTTTCGCAGTCGGCGAAAAACAGGTGATTACGGAAAAGATTTGTGCGTACATGGCACAAATGAAAGAACTCTCAAACCTAGAGCTCTTTGTGCGTGTCGTGGATGAAGGCAGCTTTTCGGCCGCGGCACGTTTTCTGGACGTCACGCCGTCCTCGGTCTCGCGCCAGGTCTCACAATTGGAGGATGAACTAGGTGCGCGGCTTTTCCATCGGACCACCCGCAAACAAAGCCTCACCGAGACAGGTGAGATCTATCTAAGGCATGCCCGGCGCATCGTTGCAGACTTGCAAGAGGCGCGCCTGGCTGTGCGCCGTCTTGCAGACACTCCATCTGGCAGTCTGCATGTAACAGCCGAAGCAGATTTTGCGGTCGCGTTCATTGCGCCCGTTCTACCGGAGTTTCTCGAGCGATATCCGGAAGTTCATCTGCGCCTGTCTATGAGTGCGGGCCGGATGGATCTCGTCGATAGCGGGATCGATCTTGCCATTCGTATTGGTCATTTGGACGATTCAAGTTTCATTGCCCGCAAGATTGCAGAAAGCCGTGCACAGCTTTTCGCCAGCCCCGCCTACCTTGCAATGCACGGCCAGCCGAGCCACCCGAGTGAGCTTGAAGCCCACAGC
>JAEKFU010000158.1 GCA_016522385.1 Pseudomonadota bacterium | reverse complement strand
GCGCGATCTCATGCTTGAGAACAGTTTTTCATGCGATGATGTCGCCAAAATAGAGATCAGAACGTTCCATGAAGCCGCCCGCCTCTTTTCCGACATGCCGCAAACCACATCGCAGGCACAATATAGTCTCGCATTTGCGGTTGCCGTCATGCTGCGTCACGGTCGTATCGGTCCCGAACATGTTCAGGGTGCAGCACTTGGTGATAAAACGATTGCAGATCTTGTTCAGTTGGTCACGGTCGTTGAAGAGGACCGGCACAGCGCCAGGTTCCCGGAAGGCCGTTGGTCGGATATCGTTGTCGAGTTACGAGGCGGACTACGGTTGGAGTCCGGCGATGTCCATGCGCGCGGCGGTCCGGAGGCACCGATGGAATCGGCCGAAATTCTCAAGAAGTTTCACTTCATGACCGACGTCACTTTGGGCCAGAACCGAGCCGAACAGATTTGGCAAACCGGTCATCGCCTGCTCAACGATGACACGAACTTCAGCGAACTCGGCGATCTAGTCTACCCGCCGGTTCAGTCACAGTAATTGCGTGATCGAATGAATGGCACGGATGGATCACCGGCGGTGCCTAGACGTGTCGCGCGTCGAGTGGCCCTTTTTAGGTTAGCAAGTCATGCCTGATGACCTCTTCGACTACGTGATTGTCGGGGCCGGCACGGCCGGTTGTTTGCTTGCCAATCGGCTGAGCGCGGACGCTGCAATGCGGGTCTTACTGCTTGAGGCCGGACAGAGGGACAACTACCTTTGGATACATATCCCGATAGGATATCTCTACTGCATCGGGAATCCCCGCACAGACTGGCTCTACCAGACCGAACCCGCTGCCGGTCTGAACGGGCGCACTCTACGTTATCCGCGCGGTAAGGCGCTCGGCGGCTGTTCGTCGATCAATGGGATGATCTACATGCGCGGTCAGGCGCGCGACTACAATGCCTGGGCTGCGATCACAGGGGATGACAGCTGGAGCTGGGATAACGCGATCCCCGATTTCAAAGCGCACGAAGATCACTACAGGCTTGATGACGGTGCTGATCCTGAGACCGGGAACAACAGCCGGTTCTCGGACCTGCACGGACATGGCGGTGAATGGCGCATCGAAAAACAACGCCTCAGGTGGGAAATTCTGGAGGCTTTTGCTGAAGCTGCGGTTGAGGCTGGCGTGCCGCGAACAGACGACTTCAATAGCGGGGATAACGAAGGCGTTGGTTATTTTGAAGTGAACCAGAGATCCGGCTGGCGCTGGAATGCGTCAAAGGCATTCCTGCGCCCCGTCAGTAACCGTGCCAATTTGTCCGTCTGGACCAGCGCACAGGTTGAATGCCTCGCGCTACAGGCTAACCAAGCAGGGCGCCCACGCTGCACCGGCATCCAGGTGCGCCGCGGTGGTGAGCTACTGAACGTGCAGACACGGCAAGAGGTCATTCTGTCTTCCGGCGCCATTGGCTCGCCACAGATACTTCAACTGTCTGGCATTGGGCCCGCCGCCCACTTGAAGGCACACGGTATCGAAGTTGTGGTGGATGCGGCGGGCGTTGGAGAAAATCTGCAGGACCATCTGCAAATTCGCGCCGTGTACAAGGTCAGTGGTGTCAAGACACTCAACACGCTGTCCAACAGCATTTTCGGCAAAGCCAAGATCGGCCTTGAATACCTTTTGCGGCGATCTGGTCCGATGAGCATGTCGCCGAGCCAACTAGGTGCCTTTACAAGATCGGACCAAGGTCGTTCGCACGCCAACTTGCAGTATCACATCCAGCCGCTCAGTCTCGACGCCTTCGGCGAGGATCTGCACGATTTTCCAGCATTTACCGCCAGCGTCTGTAATCTCAACCCGACAAGCCGCGGCCATGTCCGCATCCGATCGAACCGATTTAGTGATGCGCCTGCGATATCGCCGAACTATCTGAGTACTTTTGAGGACCGCAAGATCGCTGCCAAAAGCCTTCGCCAGGTGCGCGCAATCGTCGCTCAACCGGCGCTGGCAAAATATCTGCCCAAGGAATGGAAGCCCGGCATCCAGTTTCAGACCGACGAGGAACTCGCCCGGTTGGCCGGCGACATTGCCAACACGATATTTCACCCAGTGGGCACGGCAAAGATGGGACACGACGATGATCCGCTGGCTGTGGTAGACACTCGCCTACGCGTGCGCGGTGTCGATGGATTGCGCGTAGTGGACGCCAGCGTCATGCCGACAATCACCAGCGGCAACACAAACGCGCCGACCCTGATGATTGCCGAAAAAGCGGCTCGATGGATTGCCGATAGCCCTTGAAACGCCATGCTTGCCGAGGACATCAGGCTGCTCACAGGCGCATCAAAGCCTATTGGCGACATTGGTCTGATCGCATCCTGAAGACTGCAGAGTTGTTTCCAGCGCATCAGTGACATGCTTACCCTTCATCGTGCTGCATAGCGTACGAGCAAAGAAGTAGCGCCAGCAGTCATCGAGGATCGTTGACAGATTGAGTCAACCCAGACCAACGACCACCAGATAGGTGAAGTCGAATTGCCACAGCTGGCCTGGACTTGTGGTTCAGTCCCTGAAGCAATCTGTTCCCTTCCTAGGGAAATTGGCCGAACTGGAGTTCAGGCCATTTTGCTTCGGCAGGCAGTGTCTACGGAGCTTTCAGAGACACAATGGCTTTGGGTTTCCACAGACTGCGAGCTCAGACATGGCCTGACCAATTGCCTTTTCATTCTTGCGATCACCGCGGAAGATCATCAAGACGCTCTTTAACAAGATCTCAAGGTCCAGCCAGAAAGTTGCATGCCGTGCATACCACAGATCAAGTGCGAGTTTTTCCTGAGGCGTAAGATCAATGCCACCGTTGACCTGTGCCCAGCCCGTTACACCGGGGCGAATTAGCAGGCGCAACGGGGCGTTCAGGGGCTGATCAACAGGCAGTAGTGGTCGCGGACCGACAAGCGACATGTCGCCGCGCAAGATATTGTAAAGTTGCGGAAGCTCGTCCAGTCGACTGCGGCGGAGAATGCGGCAAAACTTGGTTATCCTGGCAGCTTCCGGCACACGTTCGCCGTGCCGATCGAACGGTGCCAGCATTGTGCGGAACTTGTAAACCCTGAAGACAATTCCATTTCGGCCCGGCCGCTTCTGCCAAAAAATGCCAGGAAATCCTATTGCCAAATTAACGGACATTGCAACGGCAATCATGATTGGGGTTGTCACGATCAACAGCAGCGCAGCAAGCACGATGTCAACATGGCGCTTGACTTTGAAATAGTTTGCCAGTTGCACCTGCGGTTCGATCTTAGGCTGACCGACGCTGCGACCGGTGAAACCAAATTGCCCTGAGGCTATGTCTTGGTTGGATGCGTTTGCATACGACAGTAAGCTGTCTTGCTCTGGTTGATCGGGGCGCCGGAAGCCAAACAACTTGTTCAACGATTTTGCCGGGTCATCGATCTTGTCGACACGAAGATTTCTCTCAATCCTGGATTCTATAAATGCCCGTTGACCATGCCTGGACAAATCGCGCCAACCACAGCAAAGGATAATGCGGTCCGTATTGACGCCCCTGACATCGAGTTCATGTAGGATGTTCCTCAAGTCAGCGGTCGTACCGAGCACCGGGATGGAATATATTTGGCAGCCGCTTTTCTCAGGCTCATCGCTCAACAGTCCAACAATTTCGACACTACCGTCGCCTAACTCTTGAATCATGTTAATGTAGAATTCCGACATCCGGTTAACACCCACAAGCAGAACATGCTCTGGTGGGACGGCATTCTCAACAGGACGTCGAGCAGCGGACTTGGACTCAGATCTGCTGTCGGCGCTTTGCCGGGAAACCCGATAACAGACCCGCAAGCCAATCAACGGAACGAATAAGAACAGAAAATGTAGAATTGGAACCGTACGCGCCACGCCTTCGTGGCGGTTGATGATGAACGTGATGAACGTCACCAACACAACATTCAAAACAACCGCGCCGCAAATTCTCAACACATCAGACGAGGCGGTGTACTCCCACAATTCGTGGCGCATGGAAAACAGGGGAAATACGATTGCGGCGGTACTGAAGCTGGCTATCAGATAGATTGTTGACCCGCTAATCTCATCCGGTGCCAGTGTAAATCCTTCACGCGCGTAAACGGCGGCGAGCGGCGCCATGGCAGCCCAAAATAAGTCATGTACAAAGCCATAGTCAGAGG
>JAEKFU010000038.1 GCA_016522385.1 Pseudomonadota bacterium | reverse complement strand
CGATCATCTTGTCGGCGTTGGTGATGAAATAGGGCGACAGGTAACCGCGGTCGAACTGCATGCCTTCAACGACATCGAGTTCGGTCTCGGCGGTCTTGGCTTCCTCGACGGTGATGACACCTTCATTGCCGACCTTCTGCATGGCTTCGGCGATCATGTCGCCAATTTCATGCTCGCCGTTTGCCGAAATCGTGCCGACCTGGGCGACCTCTTCCGACGTCTTGATCTTCTTTGAGCGCTTGTCGATGTCTGCGATAGCGGCAGCTACAGCAATGTCAACGCCCCGTCTCAGGTCCATTGGGTTCATGCCGGCGGCGACGGACTTAGCACCTTCACGTACGATTGCCTGGGCCAAAAGAGTGGCCGTTGTAGTGCCATCGCCGGCGATATCGTTGGTCTTGGAGGCAACCTCACGCACCATCTGTGCGCCCATGTTCTCGAACTTGTCCTCAAGCTCGATTTCCTTGGCAACCGCCACACCGTCCTTAGTGGTGCGCGGCGCACCAAAGGATTTGTCAAGCACCACATTTCGGCCTTTCGGACCGAGCGTGACCTTCACAGCATTGGCGAGAAGATCGACACCACGCAGCATGCGCTCGCGGGCATCGGTATGAAATTTGATCTCTTTAGCAGCCATAATTACTGTCCCTGTATTTGATAGTCACATCAGAAGCTTTTTCAGAAAATGCAACGAACGCGCATCTTGCTACGCCGCTTTCTTTGCCGACGTTGACGTTTCGACGACTCCCATGACGTCGGACTCGTTCATGATCAGATAGTCCTCACCTTCGATCTTGACTTCCGTACCCGACCATTTTCCAAACAGGATGCGATCGCCCGCCTTTACGTCTAGTGGAACGAGTTTGCCACGATCGTCGCGTGACCCTGGACCGGCTTCCACAACGACGCCTTCCATCGGCTTTTCTTTCGCAGTGTCGGGTATGATGATGCCCCCGGCGGTCTTGGTGTCTTCCTCGACCCGACGGACAAGCAATCGATCATGTAGTGGACGGAATTTCATCTCTTACCTCCCGGCAATTGGATATTGTGCCAACATGGTGATGAAACCTGTTCTCGATGATTTCAGAAGGAATTCGGTTTTCATCACCAAACCCGATTAGCACTCACATCGTGTGAGTGCTAACCCTAGCCGTGAAGTGGGAAAAGCCTGCCGATACGTCAAGGGGTTTTTCGTCATGAATCGCAAAAAATTCCTTCTGAGATTGTCCATTTCGCCAAATTGGAACCGACATGATGGCTCCACACGGCGCTGGGTCGTGGATCTCCGTCATGGTGGGCCCATTGGTCTGAACCTGAGTTTGATATTCATTCGGCCACGAAGTTACGGCGCGCCAATGTTTTGAGCGTCTTGATATATTTCTTCTGCGGCCAACCGCATTCGATGGTCAGCTGTTCCCAATTGCGGACCGACAACATGGTCCAAAGAATGTCGGTCGCCTGTTGTGGCGAGTGGTCACGCGACAGCATGTTGTCACTCACTAGCGCGTTGATCGCAGCCTCGCAGCCTTCGCGCATGTCCCGCATCCGCTCGTCCCAAGCTTTGGCTGCTGCTTCATCTGTGTCCCGCATGGCCAGTAACGCTTTGGCAAGACCATAGATTTCCGGGATGTAATTGCCCCAAGCCTCGATAAATGCGTCAAGCCGGTCGATTCCGATCTGTGCTGTGCGACTTGGCACGAGTCGCTCTTCGCTGCCCTTCAGCTCATCAAGAAAGAACGTTGTCGCAATCAGAAGCTCCGCTCTGGTGCTGAAGTGAAGATAGAGCGCCTGTCGGGTGATTCCCGCCCGTTTGGCGATGTCCATCATGCGCACGCCTCTGCCTTGGTTTGCCTCCAACAAGGCCACGGCGGTTTCCAGAATTCGCGTCCGGGTATCGAGATTTTTGCTTGACATGATGTCAATCTACTCATACTTGACACCATGTCAATTTACACCGTGTCAAGTGACAGAGCGTCAGGCATGAAGCTAATAGTCGTTGGACCGATAGGAAGAATTGGACGCCACCTGGCCGACCAGGCTCTTTTGCAAGGCGATCAGATCATCGCGTCCGTGCGCAATCCCAAAGAATCCGACCAACCCGACGAGGATCTGCGTGTGGTCAACGGGAATGCAATGGGTCCCGGGTCTGTGAAGAGCGCAATACAAGGGCACGATGGTGTGATTCTAGCGCTGGGTATGCCGATTGTGAACACGGACAAATTACGGGCACACGCGCTGGATCTTCCCGGACTGTTTTACTGACTCTTGTAACCGCAAAATCCATCACACTAGGGAGAACCGAAATGACATCAGCCTGGTTTCTTGTTGTGCTCGAAATCGCTGTTGTAGCCTGCGGACTGGTTTCCGGCATCTTTCTGACGTTTTCGGACTTTGTCATGAAATCGCTGGCTGCAGCAAACCCCGCCGGTGGCATTGAATCCATGCAGATCATCAATCGCAAAGTCTACAAGTCAGTATTTATGGTCCTGCTTCTGGGAATGTCCGCGCTCTCGCCTTTTCTGATCGGCTATTCATTGCTTTATGTCTCCGGTTCTGCATTCGCCTGGATTGTTGCTGGTGGTGCCAGCTATCTTGCAGGTGTGTTTCTTGTGACGGTCTTCTGCAATGTGCCAATGAACAAACGCCTTGATGCAATGGATTATTCCAGTTCTGACGCCGCTTCTTATTGGAAGACCTATGTGACCAACTGGAGTTTTTGGAATCACATCCGATCGATCTCCTCTGGCGCATCGTCGGTCTGCTTTCTCGTTGCTTGCAACATTTGGCTGTCCCAAGTAACGACAACAGCTGGATAGGTGACGGGTTCTCGTCTGTTCACGATCCGGATCAGTTAATCAAGTCCGGTGATATGCTTCGTGCAGGCACTGGACAATGCTACTGATCGGGCCCTGGCAAATCACGTCAACCTGACTTGGTCCGGGCGTTCATGCAAGCAGGAGCCCAGCGCAATCAGAACACTTTCAAGTTTGTCAGAATCTGGAGTGCAGTTGGGCTCGAAGGCAGGTCGAGATGGCTGCGCAGCGCCATCTCCCGGCATTGAGACGCGCCGATGCTGCCACGTTAAGCCGAGGCCAATTGTACGAGACCCAGCGCGACTCGACACTGCACAGGCCATACAGTAACCTCATGGTCCAGCCGGTAGAAGTCATTGGCCGGACCAGCAGGGAGGACATCATGAAAACACAAGAGGGTTTGCGGGGGACGAGACTGAAGAAGGGATTGCGGGGTGTGATGATCACCGCGTCGGTGTTGCTGTCAGTAGCTCTATTCCTATCTCCGCAAGTGGGTGCCCAAGATTGTCCACGGGGCACACTTGATAAGGCATATTGTGATCGTGACGGAGACTTGGTGGCGGATTTGCCGTCCGATGCGAGCAAGATCATAAATCCCGACACAGTCATTTTTTCTTACACGCCCGTTGAAGATCCCGCCGTCTACAAGAAGGTGTGGGACGGATTCATCAACCATATGGCCAAAGTGACCGGCAAGAATGTTGTTTTCTTTCCGGTGCAGTCCTATGCCGCCCAATATGAGGCCATGCGCTCAGGGCGACTGCACGTTGCCGGTGTCAATACCGGCGGCAATCCGGTTGCGGTCAACTGCGCCGGTTTCGTGCCGTTCGCGATGATGGCGGCGAAGGACGGTACATTCGGCTACGAAATGGAAATCCTCGTTCCTGCCGACAGCGCTATCAAGACGCCTGCCGACATCAAGGGTAAGAGCCTTGCATTCACCTCGCCGACGTCCAATTCCGGTTTCAAGGCACCCTCAGCCATTCTCAAGGCAGATTTCGGCCTGGAGGCAGAAAAGGATTTCAAGCCGGCATTTTCCGGCAAACACGACAACTCAATCCTTGGTGTTGCGAACAAGGACTATGAAGCCGCTGCCATTGCCAATTCGGTGTTGAAACGCATGATTGACCGCAATGTCGTCGATGCAGCCAAGATCAGGTCGATATACAAGTCCCAGACGTTCCCGACCACCGGTTATGGCCACGCCCACAACCTCGATCCGGCGCTGGCAGGCAAAATCAAAGAAGCCTTTATGAGCTTTGACTGGGAGGGGTCGGACCTTCAAAAAGAATTCAAGAAAGAGGGCAAGTTCATTCCGATCGTTTACAAGAAAGACTGGGAAGTCATTCGGAAGATCGATTCAGCCAACGGTGTTTCCTACGATTGCAAGTGAACGGTTCATTGGGTCGTCTGCACGGCGCACGTGCGACGGCCCGCTACTGTCTAGCGGGGCCGGAAGGGGCACGGGGTAAATGCTGAAGATCGCCGGTTTGACGAAGCGTTATCGAACCGGGGATCTGGCGTTGAAGGGCATCGAGCTGGAGGTGCCGGACGGACAGGTGATGGCGCTGATCGGCCCTTCCGGTGCCGGCAAATCCACTCTGATCCGGTGCGT
>JAEKFU010000011.1 GCA_016522385.1 Pseudomonadota bacterium | reverse complement strand
GGATTTGCAGTAGTCGGGCAACTCGGAGACCTGTATGAATCGGCGGCGAAACGGCGCATCGGTGTGAAGGATAGCGGGTCGGTTATTCCCGGTCACGGCGGTGTACTTGATCGGATCGATTCAGTTCTGACAGTTAGCCTTGCGGCTCTTATAGTCGGCGTAGGCAGAAAAGGCCTGTCGCACACAGCAGATGGGATGCTGGTTTGGTAACAGAGGTGATCGTGTGAACTCTATTTCGGCAATCCGGCAAAGCGCTCCAGAACGCGCCTGTCGACCAGCGAAACGGTTGACCATTCTTGGTTCGACCGGTTCAATCGGCCAGTCGACACTTGATGTTGTGCGTCAGCATCCAGGTACCTTTGAAATTGAAGCCTTGGTCGGCAATCAAAATATTCCGCAGCTCGCCGCCGATGCCAGATCATTCGGCGCCAAGATGGCTGTGACCGCCGACCCGTCCCGATACTCCGAGCTCGTCGATGCTCTCGAAGGCAGTGGTATTGCGCCTGCTGCCGGGCATGACGCGATGGTCGAAGCTGCCCAGAGACCTGTTGAATTGAATGTTGCGGCAATTGTAGGGGCACAGGGTCTGCAACCGACTATTGCTGCCTTGGAAATTGGCAACCCGGTAGCGCTTGCCAATAAGGAATGCCTGGTTTGCGCAGGTGATGTGTTCATGCAGCGTGCAGCGGCACTGAATGTGCCAGTCATACCAGTGGACTCCGAACACAGTGCCGTTTTTCAATGTTTTGAAGGCCACAATGCAGACCGGGTCGACAAAGTGACCCTCACGGCATCGGGCGGACCATTTCGCACCTGCAGCGCCGAAGAACTCAATAATGTCACTGTTTCGGACGCCCTAAATCACCCCAACTGGTCGATGGGCGATAAGATTACGATAGACTCAGCGACTTTGATGAACAAAGGCCTGGAACTCATTGAAGCATATCAATTATTTCCAGTGAGACAGGATCAGATTGATGCCGTTGTTCATCCCCAGTCTATCGTTCACAGCCTTGTATCCTATGTCGACGGCTCGGTGCTTGCGCAGCTGGGCATGCCTGACATGCGCACACCCATCGCGTTGGCTCTGGCTTATCCGGAACGCATCGATGCCCAAGTGGAAAGGCTCGATCTCACCAAAGTCGGCGATCTGACGTTTGAGCCGGTCAAGCATGATCTTTTTCCAGCGGTTCGCCTGTGTCTGTCTGCTCTTGATCGGGGAGGCAGTGCGACAACTATTCTCAATGCGGCAAACGAAGTCGCTGTTGCCGAATTCCTGTCGCAAAGAATTGGTTTTCTCCAGATCGCCGCGCTGGTAGAAGACTCTCTGACCAGGGCTGAACGAGATTCGATGATTCATCCCCTGAACTCACTGGATGATGTCTGGGACGCAGATCGTTACGGTCGTACCATGGCAACAGAACTGGCGCATAAATTGCACAACTAGTGTGTTAGTGCCGATTTTAAACATTCCTTCGCTACAGGATTGAGAGTCGCGACCTGGAGGACAAATGGACCTAATTGCTTTGGTGACGAGCCCGATTTGGGGGTTTATTTCCAGCGCCGTACCGTTTTTACTGGTTTTGACGGTGATCGTGTTTGTGCACGAATATGGCCACTTCCAGGTCGCGCGATGGTGTGGCGTCGGAGTTGATACCTTTGCGGTTGGTTTCGGCAAGGAAATAATCGGCAAGACGGATAAACACGGTACGCGCTGGAAGCTGGGCTGGATACCAATTGGCGGCTACGTCAAGTTTGAAGACGACGCCAATGCTGCCAGCATGCCGGCTGCAGAAGGAGCAGCTGATCCTGAAGCGCAATCCGAAACCGCTTTCCACAGCAAACCGCTGGCCAGCCGGGCAGCGGTTGTTGCAGCTGGTCCATTGGCCAATTTCATCATGGCTGTAGTCATCTATACGGGTACGTATATGTCGATCGGTGCGCCGGTTAGCCTGCCGATCGCCGAATCGGTGCAGCCGGGCAGCGCTGCGGAACAGGCGGGTATCCAGGCGGGCGACCGATTCGTCGACATCGACGGCTATAAAATGACGAAATTTTCCGACATCCAGGCGCGCATATGGAACAATCAGGGTGAGCCCATGGCGGTCACTATCGAGCGCGACGGTAACACCATTTACCTGTCGGTGACACCGAAGGCGACCGAAACGACCGATATCACCGGCAGTAAGATCACCGTTCGTCAATTGGGCATCAGGAGTGGCCAAATTAGCCGCGAACAAAAAGGCTTTACCGAATCTGTAGTGCTGGCATCCGAGAGCACTTGGCTGATCATTACCACCACGCTCAACTACGTCAGGGGGATCATCCGCGGCAGAGAATCAGTTAAACAGTTGGCTGGGCCTCTGGGAATGGCCAGGACAACCGGGTATGTAGCAGCAGAAGGTGTTACCGCGTTACTCCAGCTTGCGGCACTCTTGTCGGTCAGCATTGGACTTATTAACTTATTTCCAATTCCCATGCTGGATGGCGGTCACCTGATGTACTACGCTATCGAAGCAGTGCGGGGGAAACCGCTTGGACAGGGTGCTCAAGAGATTGGTTTCAAGGTGGGATTTGCGGCTGTTCTCACATTGATGATTGTGGCAACGTGGAATGACATTGCGCGATTCTTTTCGTCGTAGGATGTTGCCTTTTGGTTAGAAAAAAAAACCAAAAGGCAGGTTCTCATCGCGCTGAAAACAAAGTAAAAGGACGCTAAGATTCAAAAAGGGCTGAGCAGGGCGGCGTAAAGAATCGGGTGGGATTAATTCGCGAATGCGAAATCGTTACGTATTTATTGGACGACTGGTTCTAGCACTGTCATTGGGCCTGCCCCTTGGTTTTGCGGATGCTGTTTTGCAGCCGGCTTTTGCTCAGTCGGTATCGCGCATTATCGTCGAAGGCAACCAACGTGTTGAGGCGGAAACCGTCGAATCATATATGCAGTTGGGGCCGGGAGATCCGATCAGTGCAGACCGGATCGACGAGTCGATCAAGGCGCTGTTTCAGACCGGTCTATTTTCCGACGTACGCATTGTCCAGCGTGGCTCTGCTTTGGTGGTTCAGGTCGAAGAAAACCCGCTCATCAACGTTGTCAGGTTTGAAGGTAACTCAGAGTTAAAGGACAAGGTGCTGGCAGCGGAAGTTCAATTGCGCGAACGGCAGATATTCACCAGGGCACGTGCACAGGGCGATGTTGAGCGTCTGATCGCCCTTTACCGCCGCTCCGGCTATTTTGCAGCACGCGTCGAGCCCAAGATAATCAAACTCCCCCAGAACCGCGTAAACCTGGTCTATGAAATTCGGGAAGGCAGTGCGACGAGAATTCGAAGCATTACTTTTGCCGGTAACAACGCATTCAGTGATAGTCAGTTGCGCTCGGTGATCACGACTTCAGAAAGTGCCTGGTGGAAGTTTTTTGCTCAGACAGACAGCTATGATCCCGACCGGCTCAATTTTGATAGCGAACTTCTGCGGCGTCATTATCTCAAACACGGGTTTGCCGATTTCCAGGTAGTCTCGGCGAATGCCGAATTGGCCCGGGATGGCGAAAGTTTCTTTATAACCTTCACGGTTGACGAAGGCTCGCAGTATGAGGTCAATTCGGTTACCGTAAACACTGGTCAAACAACACTTGATCCCGACGTGTTGGCGGGTGTCATCACCGTTGAGAATGGTGAGATTTACGACGCTAGCAAGGTTGACAAGTCGATAGAGCAAATGACCATCGAAGCGGGCAAATCTGGTTTTGCTTTTGCCCGTGTTGAGCCCAACATCGTGCGTGATGAAGAAAACCGAAAGTTGGACATTGCGTTTGAGTTAACCGAAGGCCCGCGGGTATACATCGAACGAATCGATATTATCGGCAACACCAGAACGCTTGATAAAGTGATCCGCCGCGAACTGCGCCTGGTCGAAGGTGATGCCTACAACCGCATTCTCATCGAGCGAAGCCGGCGCCGCCTTACCGGACTTGACTTCTTCGAGAAGATCGATTTTCGCGAGAAACCCGGAAGTGCACCGGATAGGCTAGTGTTGGAGATTTTCGTTCAGGAGAAATCCACCGGCACGATCAACTTCTCGGCGGGTTATTCGACCGTCGAGCAGGTTATCGGCTCCGTTAACGTTACCGAGCGCAATCTGCTTGGTAGGGGACAACAGGTACGTCTTGGGACTTCACTCAGTTTCAAGAGGCAATCTGTCGATTTCAGCTTTACGGAACCGTATTTTCTTGATCGGAACGTCAGCTTCGGCGTTGATGGCTTTGCCACTCGTACTGATCAGGAAAGCGAGAGTTCATTCACCACCCAACAGGTTGGTGGTGGTGTCCGCCTGGGGTTCCCACTCTCTGAGTATTCGTCACTGCGAACTCGGTATCGCTTCACACGGCGTGACATTGATGTCGACGACCCGTTATCTGTTGCGCCCGCGATTGCGGCTAGTGATGGGATCGACTATGTCTCCTTGGCGGGTGCGAGAATAATCTATGACGAGATCGACAATCCAATCAAACCGACTTCGGGTTATCGTTTAGAACTCGGCGAAGAGGTCGCTGGCCTCGGCGGCGACGTGTATTACTTCAAGACGGAAGCCGCAGCATTCTACTTCACCCCCTTGTTCTATGACGGCGTGATTCTCAAACTCAAAGGCAAAGCCGGCCATATCGAAGGCTTCAATGGCGACGATGTTCCAGTTGTCGACCGTTTCTTTATCGGCGCCGATACGTTCCGCGGCTTTGCCAGGGCAGGTGTTGGTCCCCGACAATTGACGGCTAACGGTGAGCAACTGGATGCAATCGGCGGTAGAACCTACGCGGTTGGCACGGTCGAGGTGATCTTCCCGTTGGGTTTGCCTGAGTCATTTGGTATCGAAGGTGCGGTTTTCAGCGATTTCGGTACTAATTTCAATGCGCCAGAGGACTCTGTACCTGGATCACCGGTGTTCGATTCGAGTGAAATTCGTGTATCGGTTGGTGCTGGACTGCTCTGGCAATCGCCATTCGGACCACTGCGTGTCGATGTCGCTTACCCCGTTGCCAAGGCGGATGAAGATGAAAAGGAGCTCGTGCGCTTCAGTGTCGGCACGCGCTTTTAGAGTACAAGCTTTTCAACCCATACGAGACAAAACTTCGATCACCGCCATATATCATTGCGGTTGAGCCCGTCATGGCTACAGCATGCTCCTTGCCAGCCAACCGAATCACACGTCATCGATGCGACCTAGCGACAAAGTTGACCGGCTAAATCCTCTTGCTTGACGGCAAATACTCACGGGCGACTGGTCCGGTGTAGAGCTGGCGCGGCCGGCCAATTTTCTGGCTCGGGTCCTCTATCATTTCTTTCCATTGCGCAATCCAGCCGACGGTTCTGGCAAGCGCGAACAAGACCGTGAACATTGATGTCGGAAAGCCGAGGGCCCGCAATGTGATCCCGGAGTAGAAATCGATGTTCGGATATAGCCTTTTCTCAATGAAGTACTCATCATTGAGGGCAACTTTTTCAAGCTCACGGGCGACATCGAGAAGCGGATCATCGTTGATGCCAAGTTCGCCAAGCACCTCATGGGCGGCCTTTTGCATGATTTTCGCCCGCGGGTCATAATTCTTGTAGACCCTATGGCCAAATCCCATCAGCCGGAATGGATCATTCTTGTCCTTGGCACGTTCGACAAATTCGGGAATGCGATCAGGCGTACCGATTTCTTCCAGCATAGTGAGTGCCGCCTCATTGGCTCCGCCATGCGCTGGACCCCAAAGACAGGCAATGCCGGCGGCGATACAGGCAAACGGGTTGGCACCGGAGGATCCGGCCAATCGCACCGTTGAAGTCGAAGCATTCTGCTCGTGATCGGCATGCAGGATGAAAATCCTGTCCATGGCCCGTGCCAGTACCGGGTTTGCCTTGTACTCCTCGCATGGCACAGCAAAGCACATGTGCAGGAAGTTGCTAGCGTAATCCAGATCATTGCGGGGATAAACGAAGGGCTGACCGATGTGGTATTTGTAGGCCATCGCGGCGATGGTCGGCAATTTCGCGATCATGCGGCGGCTGGCAATCTCGCGCTGCTGAGGATCATTGATGTCGGTTGAATCGTGATAAAAGGCCGAAAGGGCGCCGACGACGCCGACCATGACAGCCATGGGATGCGCATCGCGCCGAAAGCCGGAAAAAAACCGCGACATTTGCTCGTGCAGCATGGTGTGATAGGTAATTGCACTTTCGAACTCTTTGCGCTGCGCGTTGTTCGGTAAATCGCCGTATAGCAGCACATAACAGGTCTCAAGAAAGCTACCATGCTCGGCCAGTTGCTCGATCGGGTAGCCGCGATACAGCAACACACCTTCATCACCATCAATATAGGTAATCTTGGATTCGCAACTGGCGGTTGCGGTATACCCTGGGTCGTAGGTGAAAATTTTGGCATCTCTGTACAGCCCGGAAATGTCGACGACCGATGGTCCTATCGTGCCATGGCGCACATTGAGCTCGTAAGTCGCGCCGTCCAGCTTGAATTGTGCTGTGTCAACCTTCACGTCCATTCTTGCTACCTCTCCATAATTACGTTACTCGCCGAGCCGCGTTTCAACCTACGAAGGAATGTGTGAGCAAATCATCCAAGAGCACTGAAATCAGGTGACGTGCGCTTGAGCGTGGAAACTGGCTAGCTCATTGTCTTGAGGGCTGCAGGGTAGGGCAAAGTCGACGTATTGTAAAACCGCGATTCTGTCATTTGAGTTGATCGCGGATACGATCCAGTGACTCCACTTTGCCAAGCACCGCCAAAACATCAAAAATGCCTGGTGAGACGGTCGTACCGGTCAGCGCCGCACGCAAGGGCTGGGCAACCTTTCCCAGTTTTGTTTGGTTTGTCTCGGCGTGTGCCTTTATCACAGCCTCGATAGAAGGTGTGGTCCAGTCATCGATTTCTTCCAGGGCGTCGACCAGCGCGCCAAGCACCTCGCCACCATCCTGCAAAATCAAGGTGGCCTTTTCGTCTGGCACAATCGGCCGGGTGGCAACCAGGAAGTGGGCACTGTTCACTAATTCTATCAGTGTCTTAGCCCGCGCCTTTAACACTGGCAGCGCCCTTTCCAGTTGTTGACGTCTTTGCTTAAGCTTGTGCTGGTCATCATCGGGCAACTCGCTATAGGGTAGAAACTCAAACAACGCGTTAGCCAAAATTTCGTCGCTCATTTTACGAATGTAAAGACCGTTGAGATTTTCCAGTTTGGCAAAGTCAAACCGGGCAGGGGACTTGCCGATGGCCTCAAGCCCAAACCATTCGATCATCTGTTCGGTGCTGAAGACCTCCTCATCTCCATGGCTCCAGCCGAGACGGGCCAGGTAATTGCGCATCGCCTCGGGCAAATAACCCATCGCGCGGTAGGCATCGACACCAAGCGCACCATGCCGCTTCGACAGTTTTGCGCCGTCCGGCCCGTGGATTAGCGGAATATGCGCCATGACGGGCACTGTCCAGCCCATAGCGCTGTAAATTTGGCTCTGCCGCGCCGCGTTGGTCAAATGATCCACTCCGCGTATGACGTGGGTAACGCCCATATCGTGATCATCGACGACCACCGACAAATTGTACGTCGGAGATCCATCTGAGCGCAGTATAATCAGATCGTCGAGATCTCTGTCTTTATAGATAACCCGTCCCTGGATCTGGTCATCGACCACGGTCTCGCCGTGCTGCGGGGCGCGAAACCGGACAACCGGTGTAATGTCCTTTGGCGCATCACCGGCATCTCTGTCGCGCCAGGTACCGTCATAGCGCACGGACCGGCCTTCGGCACGGGCGGTTTCGCGCATCTGCGCCAACTCCTGTGGCGAGCAATAGCACCTGTAGGCCTGTCCAGCATCGAGCAGTTCTAGGGCGATTTCACGATGTCGATCGGCCCTGGCATATTGCGAATAGGCCTCGCCGGTCCAGTCGAGTCCCAGCCAATTCAGTCCATCCAGAATGGCCGCTACGGCATCATCGCTCGAGCGCTCCCGGTCCGTGTCCTCGATCCGCAGCAGCATGTCGCCACCATTGGCTTTTGCGAACAACCAATTGAACAGCGCCGTGCGGGCGCCGCCGATATGGAGAAATCCGGTCGGTGAAGGGGCAAATCGGGTAATGACGGGCGGTGACATTTACGCCAGTCTCCGTAATGATAGGGGAGGGCTGAATGCGTCCGGGGACGTTGGGTTGTGGTCTAGCACAGTTACGGGGGTCATGTAAGGCCAGGTGATTGGGGGT
>JAEKFU010000576.1 GCA_016522385.1 Pseudomonadota bacterium | reverse complement strand
CGAACGGTTCAAGGCTGTAGGGATAAAGACGATGCGGACGATGGTCGGGCGCGACAAGCAGCTCCATATGGCATTCTTCCGCAGTGAGGGCATGACGGCGGGGCCCTATATCCAGCTGGAAATGGAGCTTGACTGACATGTCCGGACAAACCGACGGGTTGGTTCCATGAAGCTGCAGGTGTCAAGCCGTCTGGCGATTTTCGCCCTGATCGAGCTGGCCACCGACACCGGTCGGCAGGTGTCGGTCTCCGAGATCGGTGAGAAGTATGGCGTCTCAGCACATCATCTTGCGAAGGTCATGCATACGCTTGGACGGGCCGGGCTGGTGCGCTCGATTCGGGGTGTCGGTGGCGGGTACAGCTTTTCCGGCAATGCCAAGCGCACCACGCTGCTCGACGTCATCGAACTGTTCGAGGACGTGTCGCCGGGCAATGACGAGCTGGATGCACGAACCGACGGGACGCCGGCCGGCCAGGCGCTGCATCAAGTTCTCGACGAGGTCGACGACATCGCCCGCGCAACCCTTGGTGCGATTACCCTTTCAACCATGTTGAAACAAATCGAGCGCCGCAAATCCATATCTAAACCTGAAGCTGCGCCAGCGGAAGCCTGATCAGCCCTCATCCTCGATGATCGCGGTTGCCTCCAGTTCAATCTTTGCCGGATGGTCGAGCAGCTCGGCCACGAATATCATGCTCATCGCCGGGAAATGCTTGCCCATCAACCGCCTCCAGATCTTGCCAAGTTCAGAACGCGCTTTCAAATAGGCCGGCTTATCGGAGCAGTAAGCGGTTATGCGGCAGATAGCTTCTGGTCGTCCACCCGCCTCAGACAGGACGGCTAGAACATTCTTCAGCGCCTGCTCGAATTGCGGCGCGAGCTCTTCACTCTCAAAGACCTGCTGTTCGTTCCAACCAACTTGCCCCGCGATAAAGGCGATCCGGCCTGCCGGCACCGAAATTCCGTTTGCATAGCCGATCGGCGCCGCCCACCCGGGCGGTTGAAGGACGGTCATGGTCATTGCTTTCGCTGGTTTGCCGCTCGAATCCGTTTGAGTCAAAATAATATTGGTATTAAAGTACGATAATGCGTTTATAGCGTCAATCCTTACCAAAGACCTGCCGAACCGCGACCGGGCAGAGTTGGCAGGATGAGGTGAAACCGTCATGACATGCCCGCGACAGTACAATGCGGCCGCCGACTTGCTCGACCACAATATCGAGGAGGGCCATGGCGGCAAGGTCGCTTTCATCGATCCTGGACGCAGTCTGACTTATGACGCATTGCAGGCGGCATCGTGCAAGATGGCCAATCTGCTCGCTGACCTGCGGATCAAAAGCGAGACCCGCATTGCCATGCTGATGCTGCACACTGTCAATTTCCCCATTGTGTTCTGGGGAGCGGTGCGAGCCGGAGTGGTGCCCGTGTGCCTCAACACCCTTTTGACCACCCAGCAGTATGAATACATGCTGTCGGACAGCCGGGCCGAGGCGCTGTTTGTCTCCGATGCATTGTTGCCGGCGGTGGAACCCATACTGCCCAATCTTAAATTCCTGCAGCACATCGTCGTGGTTGGCGGTGACGCCGGCGATTACCGGTCTTTCGACGACCTGCTCCTCGCTGCTGCCGACGCGTTCGAAACCGCCGATACCTGCGCCGATGAGACGGCCTTCTGGCTCTATTCTTCGGGCTCGACGGGCGATCCGAAAGGCGTCAGGCATGTCCACTCCAGCCCACGATACGTGGCGCAACACTATGGCCGCGGAATTCTCGGGATACGGCATGATGATGTGTGCTTTTCGGCTGCCAAATTGTTCTTTGCCTACGGCCTGGGGGCAGGCATGGCGGTGCCGATGTCGGTCGGTGCGACGACCATTCTATTGCCCGACCGGCCGACCCCGCAATCGGTTCTGGAGCTTCTGCATCGCCATCAGCCGACGATCTTTTTTGGCGTGCCGACGCTTTATGCTGCGATGCTGGCCAATCCGGACTGCACGCCGGCGAACAGTTCGGCAAGGCTGCGCCTGTGCGTATCGGCCGGAGAAGCGCTGCCCGCAGATGTCGGCGTGACGTGGAAGGAGCGCATCGGCGTCGATATTCTTGACGGTATAGGGTCGACGGAAATGTTGCACGTCTTCCTGTCGAACCGGCCGGACGATGTTCGCTATGGTACATCGGGCAAGCCGTTTGACGGATACGAACTGCGGCTGGTCAATGAAAATGCCCAAGACGTCGGCACACACGAGATCGGCGAACTCTTGGTGTGCGGCGGATCGGCAGCGGATGGTTACTGGAACCAACGGGAAAAATCACGGGCGACTTTTGAAGGCGCGTGGGTCCGCACCGGTGATAAATATGTCCGTGACGGCGAGGGCTACTATCACTATTGCGGCCGAACCGACGACATGTTCAAGGTGAGCGGGCGATGGGTGTCGCCCTTTGAGGTCGAACAGGCCCTCGTTTCGCATCCCAGTGTGCTGGAGGCCGCGGTTGTCGCCAAGCAAGACAGCAAAGGACTGGTGAAGCCGAAGGCCTTCGTCGTCCTCAACAACGGGGTTGATAGAGACGGGCTGTTCGAAACGCTGAAAGTACATGTCAAGTCATCGGTCGGTGCCTGGAAATATCCAAGGTGGATTGAATTCGTCAGTGCACTGCCGAAAACCGCAACAGGCAAGATTCAGCGATTCAAGTTGCGCGAAGGGCTAAGCTAACGGATCTTAATCTGAGCGGCGCTCGGTCATTCAGTAGCGCAGCACGCCCAGCTTGGCGGTGTTCCAAATTCTACCGCCAGGACCAGCAGTATCTTGCGCCTGGCACAACTACTTTCTGTTGCATTGGGTACTGACCATGCAGGAACAGGCGGCCATGGACTGATTTTCGGGAACGCTTTCGGTTGAGGACATCGGCATTCACTAACGAGTGCAGAAGACGCCACAATCGCGGTTATTGAACAATAGGGCGCACCGGCGATGATATCACTTCCAAGTTCCGGCCCGAGCGTTGCGAACCCATCGGCATACTGGGCGAAGACAAGGTGAGCCGCCTTTTGCTCGCCGACGGAAGTAGCCATTACCGAAGTCGGACCGGATTACCAATTGGACAGCCTTGGTATCAAGAATCTAGTGAGCACACGTTGTGACTGATATGTTCCACATATGAATTTGCCTGTTTTGTGTGCAATACGTGCGCAAACAGGTCGAAGAATCAGGATTTGCATGAGCACGGAACAGCAGATCACCGGGCACCGTTTCTGTGTTGCCCCCATGATGGATTGGACCGACCGGCATTGCCGGGCGTTTCATCGTGTCCTGACTAAGCGTGCGGTGCTTTACAGCGAGATGGTGACGAGCGCAGCTATTGTGCATGGCAACCGGGATCGGTTGTTGCGGTTTGACGGTTGCGGCCAGCCGGTCGGTCTGCAACTTGGCGGCAGCGAGCCGCGTGAGCTGGCACAGGCGGCCCGCATCGGCGAAGACTATGGTTACGATGAGATCAACCTCAACATTGGTTGCCCTTCCGACCGCGTGCAGGCTGGTCGCTTCGGCGTCTGCCTCATGGCCGAGCCATTGCTAGTTGGTGACTGCGTTGCCGCCATGCAGGCCAGTGTATCAGTGCCGGTCACGGTCAAGTGCCGTATCGGGATTGATAACCAGGATGAGGACGGCGACTTGCAGCGCTTTGTCGATGCCGTCGCATCGGCTGGCTGCAAGACCTTCATCGTCCATGCCCGCAAGGCCTGGCTCGACGGATTGTCACCGGCCCAGAACCGGGATGTCCCGCCGCTCAACTATGAGCGGGTCTACCGTCTCAAGCGTTCCCGTCCGGATCTGCAGATCATTATCAATGGCGGCATTGTCGCGCTCGATGAATGTGACGCGCATCTTGAACATGTCGATGGCGTGATGCTCGGCCGTGCGGCTTATCACACACCCTGGATCCTGGCGACAGCCGATCGCCGGTTCCTTGGCGCGCCAAATGGCCTTGGCAGCCGGTTTGAAGCGGTTGAGCAGTACATGCCCTACATTACCGACCAGCTTGCCCGAGACGTATATCTCTCGCGCATGACCCGGCATCTGTTGGGTCTGTTCCATGCCCAGCCTGGTGGCCGTCTATGGCGCCGGCACCTGTCCGAGCAAGCCCGCAAACCGGGTGCCAATGTGGACGTCGTGCGCCAGGCGCTCGACATCGTGCGCGCCGCCGCACCTGCAGTGCTTGCTGCAGAGTGACCGGTCTACGCTAGGCCGCTTCCGGGATCACGTCAAAGGCAATGCAGATGCGCCGCTCTCTCGATTTGAACGGTATCGTGCCATGATACATGTAAGCCGGGAACAGCACCATCAGGCCTTCTGACGGCTTGATCGTCCGTCTTGCGATATTCGCCGTGATGTTGAGTTCCTCAGGCGGCGGGCCGATTTCAAATCCGCCTTTGAGGATACCGTCGGAACCGTTGTCGTCGGCCGAAATTTCAGGTGGTATGGTAATGTAGTAGCAACCGCTCAGATAGCCATCCATATGGATATGCGGCTGTTGATTACCTTCCCCCTCTAGCACCGCTGCCCAGGCCGTTATGAAATAATTCTTCGGCCTGTGCTCGAGAAACGGATGACCGCCCGGATCACCGGTATGAGCAAAGTACCGCCCGACGGCGTCTTCCATGAGCGCTTCGAGATCTGCAACGGGCCCGTTTTTCGCGGCATTGATCTGCGAGCCGATCTTTAGGGCCGGATGGTGCCATGTCGGATGGTCCTCTGGTGGCGTCGCCAGATCCGGATGTCCCAGCACATGGTCTTCAAGTGCTCGGTTGAAGTTATCAAGGTCGGCATAGTGAGCCGGTGCCTCGATCCGGTAACTGTGTACCAAACGGTCAAAATCGAACCAAACCGCGGCCTCGTCGTTTTGACCGGTCTCAGCCAGAAGCAACGCGTGGAACGACATGGCTTCTATGTCGCAAGGGCTGTACCGGCGCCAGGTATCGCACTGTTCAAGCGCTTCATTGGCATGACCCAGTCGCAAAAGCGCCGCCATCAGATTGTGATGAACCAAGGACTGTTGTGGCGCGCCAGCCAGTGATCGGCGGTAGTAATCGACGGCCTCGGCCAGGTCGCCAGATTGCTGGGCAGCTATACCCGCAGATGACAGCAACTCTGGATGTTCCGGCAAGGTCTCCAGGGCCTCACTATAAAGCGCCAACGCATCCCGCCATGCCTTACGGCGCATGAGAAGGTCTGCCCGTTTGGCGATGATCGCCGGATCGTCCGGTTGCAACTGCTGTGCCTGCTCCAGCAACTCATCAGCCCGGTCAAGGGCGCCGGCATTGGCAAATCTTTGCGCGATCCCAACACGCGCCCTGACCGGGTTGGGGAATTTGTCGATCCTGCCGACAAAAGCCTCAAGGTGCACGCAGGCCGCTTGCGGCTGGTTCATTATCATCAGGGCTGCCGCGCACAGCGAATGCGCCCGCAGCAGGTTAGGCTGATCCTTCAGGATCTGCTGTAGCAGCGTCAACGCCTCGGTGGCCTGTCCTGACTCTACCAGCAACTCTGCCTGTTCAATGCGGTCTGTCATGAAAACAACATCCTCCAGCGAACCAACACCTATCTTATCACTGCCATGCAACCGAACAACGTCTCGATACCACATTGCCCATGCCATGCCACCTGCGATATAGAGCAATGCCAGCCAGTGTTGTGGGGACAGCGAGATGAGCGGACGCCTCGCAGATACAATCGAGATTCTTGAGCGTCTGGTCGGATTTGAAACGATCTCCGGCCGGCCAACCCACGACATTGTCGACTACATCACAAACTATCTGTCCGCACACGGCCTGACCGCCAGCCTCAGCTACGATGCCGCCGGCGAGCGGGCCAATGTATTTGCCACCATCGGTCCTGAAATCGACGGTGGCGTGGTCCTGAACGGTCACACCGATGTCGTACCCGTTGAAGGCCAGGTCTGGCATACCGATCCGTTTAGATTGACCCGCAAGGACGGTCGGCTCTATGGCCGTGGTGCCGTTGACATGAAAGGATTTCTCGCCTGCGTGTTGGGCATGGTTCCAATGTTCAAGGCGGCCGATCTCAAGCGGCCGGTTCACATCGCGTTTTCCTATGACGAGGAGACCGGCGGTTATGGGATGCCGGTGCTTTTGAACGACATGGCAGGCAAGGCCTTTCGCCCAGCCATTGTTATCGTCGGTGAGCCGACTGATTTGAAGATCGTTGCCGGCCACAAGGGCGGTTATGAAATGCGCACCGAAATTGTCGGCCTGGAGGCCCATTCCTGTAATCCGCTGAACGGTGTCAACGCGATCTCCTACGCGGTTAAGTTGATCAGCCATATTGAGGAAAAAGGGCGTGCATTTGCCGCCATTCCATTTCCCGGCTCTTCCTACGAGCCGCCCTATGCGACCTTCAATATTGGCACAATCGAGGGTGGTTCGGCCCGTAATGCGACGGCCGGTGCCTGCGCGTTCGACTGGGAGTTGCGGCCGATGCCCGGCGAGGATGGTGCAGCAATGATCGCCGACATCGAGCGCTTTGCGATGGATGAATTGTTGCCCGCCATGCGCCAGAGCCATCCCGGCGCTGACATAAAGGTCATTACTGAGGCACCGGTGCCGCCGCTTGACGATAGCAACGCTGCTGCCGCCATCGAATTCGTTTGTGAACTGACCGGTCAGAACAGCCATGGCGTTGTGTCGTTTGGTACCGATGCCGGCTATTTTAGTGATGCCGGATATTCGACTGTCGTGTTCGGCCCGGGCAGCATTGAGCGTGCCCACAAGCCGGGCGAGTATATTGAAGAGTGCGAACTGGCTGCCGGGAACAGCTTCTTGAAAAAACTTGCCGATCGCCTGTCACGCTAGCCGGAAACCACATTGTGATGTATCGAAAGCCATTCACTGCCAAGGAGTACGCGACACGGCTTGCAGACGTAAAAACGCGCATGGCTGCGGCCGGGTTCGAGCTGATCATCTGCCAGGACCCGGCCAATATGTGTTGGCTGACTGGATTTGATGGCTGGTCATTTTATACCCCGCAATGTGTTGTCGTGCATCTTGATGAAGACTGGCCGGTCTGGTTTGGACGTGCCCAGGATGCAAAGTCGGCCCACATCACCACGGACCTGCCGGCCGACAACATTGTCGGATTCTCGGAACCGCTGGTGCACCATCCCGTCAACCATCCCTATGACGAGCTGTGCGATCTTATGCGAGCACGCGGTTGGGACAAGGCCCAGATAGGTGTTGAGTTGGATGCCCATTATTACACGGCCCGAGCGCATCATCATCTGGTCAAGGGTTTACCAAATGCATGCTTGAGCGACAGTCAGGAACTGGTCAACTGGGCGCGCATTGTCAAATCAGAGGCCGAAGTGGCGCTGATGCGCGAGGCAGGACGCATCTGCACCGAAACCATGAACCGCGCCATCTCCAGGATCGCCCCTGGCGTTGCTCAATATGAGGTCATAGCCGAAGTCTACCATGCGCAGATCATGGGACTTGATGGCAAGTGTGGCGACTACACGAGCCTTTGCCCGCTCATACAAGTCGGCGAGGGAACGTCGACGCCGCATTTGACATGGACTGACGAACCGCTGCCCGACGAGGGACTGGTGATGATGGAGATTGGCGCAGCGCGTCGTCACTACCATGCCCCACTGACCCGCACAGTCCATCTCGGCAAGCCACCGACAGAAATCATAAAATTGGCGAACGTGATCGTCGACGGCGTTGATGTTGCACTTGACAAGGCCAAGCCCGGCGTCTCCTGCCAGGACGTCGAGGCGGTCTGGCAGCGCGTCCTCAACAAGAACGGCTACACTAAGCCAAGCCGGGTCGGCTATTCGATCGGACTCAACTATCCACCCGATTGGGGCGAGCGGACTGCCAGTCTGAGACCCGGCGATGAGACCGTTCTGCAGCCGGGCATGTGCTTTCACTTCCAGTCCGGTGTTTGGCTGGAAGATTTCGGTGCGGCGATATCAGAACCGTTCGTGGTGACCGAAAAAGGCGGCGAACGCCTCTGCGACGTCCGACGCGAGCTAATCGTGATTGACTAGGGTGTCAACAGATCCTAGAGCGTGTCTTTCTCAGATTTTCTGGTTGTATTCGCCCACTTCGGGATAGTCCGACAGATGCATGTCGATGTTCTTGAACATCGCTTTCATCATGTCTTCCGATGACGGGCTCTCAACCACCACCACCAGCTCCGGCTTGTTGGACGATGCGCGCACAAGTCCCCAGGTGCCGTCGGCCAGCACCACCCTGATCCCGTTGACGGTATTCAGCTCGCGGACGGTCTGTCCGGCGACTTTTTCCCCGCTCCCCGCCAATTTTTGGTAGTGTTTAATGACCTTGTCGACAACGTCATACTTTGCCTCATCAGGGCAATACGGCGACATGGTCGGAGAACCCCAGGTCTTCGGCAAGGCCCGATATAGATCGGCCATCGATTTATCGCCAGACCGGTCCAGCATTTCACATACCGCGATCGCCGAAACCAGCCCGTCGTCGTAACCGCGCCCCAGCGGCTCATTGAAGAAATAGTGCCCCGATTTTTCAAACCCTACCTTGGCGCCCAACTCATTGGTTCGCCGCTTCATGTAAGAATGTCCAGTCTTCCAGTAGTCCGTCTTGGCGCCGTTTGCCTTTAACACCGGATCGGTCATGTATAGGCCAGTAGATTTGACATCGACAACGAATGTGCAGCCGGGGTATAGAGCCGAGATATCGCGCGCCAACATAACGCCCACTTTGTCAGCGAAGATTTCATTGCCTTCATTGTCGACAACACCGCACCTATCGCCGTCGCCGTCAAAACCCAACCCTACATCGGCACTGTTTTCCAGCACAGCATCGCGCATCGCATGCAGCATCTCCATATCTTCCGGATTCGGGTTGTAGCGGGGGAACGAATGGTCAAGCTCACAGTCTAGCGGTACTACCTCGCAGCCGATCGCCTCGAGAACGCGTGGCGCAAAGGCGCCGGCGGTACCATTGCCGCAGGCCGCGACAACCTTGAGTTTGCGCCCGATCGACTTGCCATCTGTCAGTTCATGGAAATAGCGTTCGGCCATGTCATCGACATGCACCAGCGCACCGCCCGAACGGGTCTGCCAGCGCCTCTCAAGAACGATCCCTTTTAATGCAGACATCTCGTCGGGCCCGAAGGTCAGCGGTCTGTCACAGCCCATTTTGACCCCTGTCCAGCCGTTGTCGTTGTGGCTAGCTGTCACCATAGCGACCGCCGGCGTGTCAAGCGCGAACTGGGCAAAATAGGCCATTGGCGAAAGGGCCAGGCCGATATCGTAAACGGTGCAACCCGAAGCCATAAGGCCAACGATCAAAGCCTGCTTGATCGAGCAGGAATACCCGCGAAAATCATGGCCGGTCACGATATGCGGTTCGACCCCTGTTTCGTGTAGGAACGTGCCGAGCCCCAACCCGAGTGCCTGAATTCCATAGAGATTGATTTCTTCCTCAAACAGCCAACGGGCGTCGTATTCGCGAAAGCCAGTCGGTTTGACCAGTGGGATGCGCTCGTAATCGGGCGTGTTGGGTTTAAGGTCGGCACGCGGTTTGGCAAGCATCTGAAAGGAATCCTGGGAAAGTGATTGCTGTAGACTCTGCTGTTACCAGTGATCAGCCAAGAACTGGTTAATAATGCGGCCTTGTCAATTCGGCACTGGCCCGCTTCCCCGGTCAATTTCGCGATGCAAGGGTGCTTGATCGGTGGGTAGGCGGGGAAGCGGGCCAGTGCCGAATTGATATAACATCTAACGACCATTCCGTGACCGACGCGCTCTCGCGCCGCCCTTGCGGGCCCGCCGACGAGTGAGGTTGGCAACCCGGTCCTGTAATGCGTATATGACGTTTGACCTTTGATCCGGCGACATAGCAAGCCAGCCTGCGATCTCATCGCGTGTGCGCCCGCAGCCAATGCAATAGCCTGATTG
>JAEKFU010000723.1 GCA_016522385.1 Pseudomonadota bacterium | reverse complement strand
TGATGCCGGCAAGCTGAAAACAAGCCCAGGCATCAGACTGCCAGATGCCCTGAGCCCCAAACCTGAAACCGCAAAGCTTCAAACCCACAGAACTCGGCCAAACTGGGGGAGTTTTTCAACACCATCGACCCAATTCGGACATCAGGCGATTGCGAAAACTCAACCTGGATGTGCATCAACACCCGTTATGTATTGCTAACTTAAGGCTGTTGGCCGGTACCGTGGCCGTCAAGTTTGAGGACGGTGAACCTTGGGCATGCACAAGGGCTTTTTGCGCTTGCCTGGGGTGGCTTCGCTATCCTCGTTCATGGCGGCATCTTTATCAGCCGCCTCCCGAGCCAACCGAACTGCGCGTAGTTGAGCTGTGTGCGCTGCTCGTTTTTGCAGCGCTTTGTCTTTTTCCTTTAGTGACCGTTTGACCCTTTTTTGCATCGCGATGCGCCGATCTTCTACTGCCGATCTTCTTGGGCGTAACATATTGGTTTGTCCTCTCTTCGTTAATGCTCCTGTTGCCGATACAGATAATCGGTTCCAGCTTTCTCGTTCTGTAACACTGCAGACTTGGTAAGTTGATCAGGCGAAGCCCGCGCATGAACCTCTCGGTCTATGGCAGTGTGCAGGTGCTCCCCTGCTTGTGATAGGGCCGGTCGCAAACCCATTCATGTCCGGAATAGTCAAGGTGCGCGTTCTCTGGCACATCAATAGCAAGGCAGGTCTTGCCAATGGTTCGAAAGCCGCGCTCGCACTTCCAGCCAGACCCAAATGTTGAGCTTGACAGATAAGCGTTTGTGGGCACCACAATGGCGACGCAAGCCTCACCAACTGCCCGAAATCCGCGTTCGCACTTCCAGCCGAATTCGTGCGAACCACTCGCAAGATAGCCGTTCTCTGGAACTGCAATGGCGACACAATCATCTCTGATTAGACGAAACCCCCGGTTACACTCCCAGCCTGAACCGAATTCGGAATCTGTCAGATAACCGTTCTTTGGCACCTTGATTGCGACGCACGTCTCCTCAATCGGCCGGAAGCCACGTTTGCATTTCCACGTGTCGCCTGAGGAGGACAGATAGCCGTTGTCGGGCACCTGAATGGCAATGCAGGCTTCGTCGAGCAAGCGATAGCCTCGACGGCACTCCCAGCCGCGTCCGAAATTCAATCCGGTTAAATATGCATTTTCCGGCACTGCTACGCGGCGGCAAGCACCATCCGAATTTTGATACCCACGATCACATTTCCATCCCGTCCCATATCCAATTTCATGGGCATTCTGAGGAATTTGACCGGACTTCCCCTGGCCAAGTGTGGCGCTGGATGAGATTGCCAACAATCCGGCCAGAACCAGACAACGTCGAACAAAGCCGCGTGCTGTCAGATCTATGCTCATGGGTTGGACCTCCTTTGCGAAACTTGCTGCTAAACTGGCGCTGGTTGAGCGTGGGCCACCCTGCGCCTTGAGCGGCTCGACCGTCGGTTACGCCGCGAGTTGCGGGCGGATGGTTGCGGCGGGCTTTCATTTTTTTGACCTACCTGCCACAAGCTGTGTCGGCGGCCCGTTCGGTCACAACAGCATAGCCCCCGATTACTTGCGTTCCCGCCTAATTCTCCGGTGTATCTTTACCTTTCTGCCATCTGATCATGAGCTTCTCGATAACTTGCCCGACCGCTAATGCTCTTCCATCGTCGCTGGGGCTCCTGTCCTCAAAGCACAAGCTTATTGTAGGTCGCGACGGGTAAAGTAACCTCAATTCGCACTTCATCACCGGGTGGCGGTGTGAGCTAAGCTAATCCGGTGAACGCAATGCCCAGGATAGCGAGCACAGCTATAGGCGGCGATATCTGCATTGGAAATCCCTCATTGATTTAACTGAACTGGCCAATAGTTGGTCATTTGTGCCCGTTTGCGTGATCGCTCAGGCGCGTCAGTACATCCAGCGCTTCGGCGAGGAGCTCCTGGCAGCAGGCATCTTGCGCAGCTGGCATGTCCACGATCATCCGCACAAGAAGCTCCGCTCTTGCAGCGGCCTCCGGCCACGTCTCCGCAGGCATGTTCAGGACAAACCGTTCGAATTCTTCCTGCCGATCGCGCAAGGCGCTTTGGTCGGCTCTAACTTCAATCAGCTTTCGGCGAACCGCAATTGATTTCTGCTCTGCCAAGTCTCGATGTGTGTCTAACTCGACTGGTTCGTCTGTCACTTTGACACTCCCATGGTTGGTTGCGTGCATTGTCTGCAATCATCTTCGTCAGGCACATCTGCACTTGCTTGATCTCGTTTCAAAGCAGCGGCCAGATCAGTCCGAGTTCGGTGAAAGTTGAAACTTTCACTAGTTATGTATCCTTGCTACGGCACACTGCCACGCGGGTGAGCACGCGACAGTTAGTGCCGTGGGGGTCTTGTCCACGCGCACCTGGATCAGACTGTTCTGAGTTTCAATTGTCCCGAGACAATAACGTCCAATAGGTGTGGACGAATCGCGCGATCGCGAGAATATCTTCCACTTAGTTGCGCCCTTACAGATTGAAAGTCAAGCTACGCAGGGTCTCGCTGCAAATTGCGTCGTGCCCTCCTTATAGGGGTACTGGGCCGTATGCGACATTACGCAGTTGCTGATCATGTTCGAACATCGCGGAATGAAACCATCCGCTGCTTGCTCTCATCCCACAGGACGAGACGGACGCAGCGAAAGCTTTCAACAAGTGTCAGCCGGCCTACGTCTTTCAGTTCGGGATGGTCGTGAAGCACGCGCGGCAAACGATAGTAGGGGATGCGGCTACACAAATGGTGGACATGATGCACGCCGATATTTGCCGTAAGCCAGCGCAGGACACCTGGCAGGTCATAGTGTGAACTGCCGTGCAGTGCCGCCTCGCGCAGGTTCCAATCTCCTTCGTGGGCCCATGACGTCTGTTCGAACTGATGTTGAACGTAAAACAGCCATACGCCAATCGAACCGGCCAGCAGCGTAATTGGCAATTGCACAAGCACGAATGGCCCGATGCCGATCAGCCAAATGAGCGGGAGCGCAATGCCGGCAATCGCCAGATTGGTCGCCATGGTGCTTGTCCAACCGGACAGATTCTGACGGATGCGGTCGGCAGGCAAACGATGGCGAAGAATGAACAGATAGGCTGGGCCGAGGCCGAACATGACGAGCGGGTGCCGATACAGGCGATAGCGCAGGCGTCCCCAGAACGACAGCGCCTGGAATTCGCGCACAGTCAGGGTGTCAATATCGCCGATACCGCGCCGCTCCAGGTGACCGGCACAGGTATGATGGATGGCGTGCGCCTGGCGCCAAGTGTCATAGGGCGTGAATGTGAAGACGCCGACAATGCGGCCAACCCAGTCGTTGACGCGACGATGCCGGAAGAAGGCGCCATGCCCGCAATCATGCTGGATCATGAACAGCCGCACGAGAAAGCCTGCCGCCAATATCCACAAGGCTGCCAGCAATTGCCAGTAGCCGAAGTGGACAGCCGCCCAAGCGAGCGCCCAGAGCGCTGCGAACGGAGCGGCAGTGATGGCGATTTCAAGGATGCTGCGAGCGTGGTTCGGCGCATGATAGCGCTTGAGGGTTTGTGCCCAGCGCTGCGCGCTGACGGTTGAGGGGGCGTCGGCGATATCATTCATCTCCGGTATCCAGGTTCAAACAAAGGCAGCAAAGAGGCGGTCCAAATCAGGTTCAGCAGGTCAACCCGTTGCAGGTCGACGGCGGCCAACAGTTCGCTGGCGCCTCGAAGTCTAGGCTATTGGGGGATGTAGCAGTGACTGTGCCGCTGCCCGGCCGTGCAGCCCTGCCACAACACAGGGCCGCATAGTTTTGTAGGCCGGCAAGCGAGTTGCCCGAGCGTGGCGGCTAGGCCGTTTCAATCGTGCTTACGGCGATCTTACCGCTGCGCGCATCAGTTTCAGTGTCGAACTTCACCTTCTGGCCTTCGGCCAGGCTGTAAAGGCCGGCACGCTGAAGTGCGGTTGCATGCACGAAGACGTCATTGCCGCCGCTCTCGGGCTCAATGAAGCCGTAGCCGCGCTGATCATTGTAGAATTTGACTGTACCCGTATTCATAAGGGTTTCCTTTCATTTACAGTTCATACGTGGGACGAAACAACACGGTCAGTCCGCGGCTTCGTACCCGGATCATTGATCTTGGAGAGATGGTCTGAACGTATGCGCCTGCAAATGTGAGGCGAAGCGGCCCAGTCGTCCGGCCAATATCGATGGAGATTACATATGCGTAAAGTCCTGCAAATGCAAGGCAACCCTACTGCGCCGCTCAAAGCTAGCCAAAAACCAAATGGGTCACGCCAGCACCATAACCTGAATCTCAACAGACCCTAGAGCGTGTCTTTCTCATATGGAATCATTTGACCGCGTTTCTGCGTCTGCTGGCTAGGCATGCTTCGCGCTGTGGTCTGGTTGACCACAAGCGGAGCATAACGACGTCCAGCGGGCGCAGAAACACGGCCTTCGGTGGCCCAAATCCGGCCATCGGACGTCGTTACGGAACTTGCCCGATGACCCACATCGCGCTGCG
>JAEKFU010000712.1 GCA_016522385.1 Pseudomonadota bacterium | reverse complement strand
GTCGTCACCAAGCGCTGCCGTGTTGACTGCGATGCCAACGCATTGCGCGTTGGGATTGGTAAGGCTTGCTTCGAGTACAACGCGGTCGATGACCTCTTGGATTGAGGGCAGGGGATGCTGGATGTTGCGCATTCGGGTGCGGGTCGGTTCATGACAGACAACGAAGGCATCTGGCTGCGCGCCGTGCAAGAGTCCAAGTGTAACACCGGCATAGGCGGGGTGAAACAAGGATCCCTGACCTTCCACCACGTCCCAGTGATCAGTATCATTGGCCGGGCTCAACCATTCGGCGGCGCCGGATATGAAATCCGCTACAACCGCATCAAGCGCGATGCCTCGGCCGGAGATAAAGACGCCGGTCTGCCCGGTGGCGCGGAAATCGGACTTCATGCCGCGGGCGCGCATCTCGCGATCAAGAGCCAGGGAGGCGTACTTCTTGCCTACCGAACAGTCGGTGCCGACCGTCAGGAGGCGCAAGCCGGGCCGCTTCTCACCGGTGCCTGTGGCAAATGATCTGTCGGGAAATCGCACATCGTGCAATTGGCGCCCGCAACGCTGTGCGGCCTGTGCTATGTCCGAGATCGAACCAAGGCGGCAGTGCAACCCAGTCGCGACGTCCAGTCCTGCTTCAAGCGCGGCAACAATTTCAGCAATCCAATGTTCGGGTAGTACACCACCAGCGTTGACCACCCCGACAACCATTGTCTTTGCGCCCCGCCCAACCGCTTCCACCGCCGACATATCATCGATTTTGCAATCGGCCCTGCAACCGTGGAGCCGAAGCTGGCCGGCACACAATTCCGGCCGCCAGTCGATAATGCCATGCGCCGTCTTGGCCGCCAACTGATCGGCGGCGTCACCCAGAAACAGGAGATAGGGAGTTTTGATTGTCATGGACTAGGACCGGTGGATAGCTTGGGTTGCGATGCTGGTGCGGTCCATTTTGTCTCTGGCTGGCATTGAGTGGCACAGCAGGGTCAGTCGGTTCAAGTCGATTAAACCGACGTCTGGATCCGAAACGTGCCACGGCCTTTTAGGATTTGACAGGAATGGCCTAGATTCACGCCATTCGTCGTCGAAATTGCCCGACATCTCCTTGCTCCCCATGGCACCAAACTGCATCAATCTGTGCAACCCGACGACACAATCGTAAATGACGGTTGGTCCAAGCGGCTCAATCGGTCAATCGCCCACTGGCATGCGCAAGCGAAAGATAGAGCTTGCCGCTCTCTGAGGCGAGGCAGGCGTCGACCAGTTCTTCGCCTTGCGCTGATCCAGAAACAGCATCGAGCAAACGTTCGAAAAGCCGTACATAAGCGTCGACCCGGCCCTTGACCTTGCGGTCGGAGGCATATTTGTCGCTGATCTCGTTCTGCATCCGCTTACCGAGTTTCTGATAAAGGCGATGGGTGTAAACGTGTGGTTCACGGCCGTTGAACTTCTTTTCCAAATCCGGCGGCAGTTGGTCTTCCAGCGCGTCTACCAAATCGCGGGCGGCGGAGTTGAGTTTGACGACAAGCTTGGCTGTCCGCTGACTTGCGGACGGCAGCCCAGTCGACGCGCCGTCACTCTCGTTCTTTGAAGACTTTAATTGCGGAGAGGACGCCTTACTGGCAGCTTGCTGCTCATCGTGCGCCAAGTCTGCGGTGTCGGCCGTACCCTCTTCCGTCCGTGTGCTCCGCCTGGTGCCAGTTTTACGGGCGCCGGACGTCTGCATGAGCGAAGCAGCAGACGTGGCGCCCTTAGATTTTCCCGGCCCGGTCTCCCGATCATCAGGCGGCACATAAATGCCCGGCCCAGACAGATCGAGCGAAGCGGCCTGCCGCTTGACCACGTCGGCCAATGCATTGAGCGCGGTAATCTGGTCGGAGACGACCCGGCGCATGGCATCGGCATTGCTGCGGGTCTCATCTGGCAGCTCCAAAATCGACCGCTTCAGCTCGTTACGCGCAGAGTCGACTTCCTTCACCACTTTCTGTGCAGTGATGCGCATTTCCTGAGCGGTTTCGGAGAACTCTTGGTTGGTGGCCGACAACATCTGGCGCATGGAACCCATGACCTTCTCATGCTGTTCACGTAGTGCAGCTGCCGTCGATGCAATTTGGGTGTCGGACGATTCCTCCAGGCGGCGGATTTCGGTTTCCAGCGTACGCGCAGCAGCGCCGGTCTGGGAAGCGATCAGCCGACCAATCTCTTCTGTACGCGTATGTGCGCTGGTGAGCGATTCTTCAATCAGGCTCATATAGTTACGCATCATCGTATCGACATCAGCTGCCTTGCTAGTCAGCTGTTTGGTCAAATCGTCCAGTAGGTCTTCCCGACTATTAAGAACCGTTTCGATACCGTCGTTGAACCGAGTCACCGATCGGTCGACGATCGAGCTGACTTCACTGAGGCGATCGGATATTCGGTCAGTAGAAGTCTCCAGTGTGGCGGTCAGTTGGGTGCTTGTGCTCTGCAGCTTCTCGTCAAGTTCCGTGGCCGTCGTTGTGAGATTTTCCGACAGGAACTCATTGGCCTTTTCAATGTGCTTGGTGAACTTGATTCCGGCATCATCAAGGCGCCGGAAACTGGCGCTGCTACGATCCTCGAGCAGCTGTGACGCCCCGTCAATACGTTCGACAAGGGCACCTGTCGTCTGTTCAAACTTTCCTGTGATTGTCTGGGTGCTCTCTTCCAAACCGTCGGCGAACGCATTGCTGGCGCTGGACAGTTCGCTAATCAGATGCTCGCTGGCGCCACTCAAGCCATCCGAGAACACAGAACTAGCCTTGCCCAGATTCTCAAGGATACGGCCACTGGAAGTCTCCAGGCGCTCGGCAAATGAACGGCCCGTCACATCAAGCTGCTGGGTGAGGTCGGTCGATATCTCCTGCAACAGTGCATTGGCGGAATCGAACCGCTCTCCGAGATTGCGGGCGGAGGATTCAATCTCACCGAACATCTGTGTGTTGGTCTGCGACAGATGATCATTCAAGCGCTTGGCCGTGTCCTCCATCCGCAAAGTTACCTTGTCCGAGGTCTCGTCCAGCCTGCCGATCATCTGGCCGGATACCGTATCCAGTTGTTCGTGCAGTTTGCTGGTCGTGTCATCCAGCCGGGCAGTCAAGTCGATGGACGCGAGTTCGAGCTGGCTGGTCAAATCATTGGTCGTTTCAGACAGCCTTGAGGTCATGCCCTGGGAGACCGTATCCAACCTGTCGGTGACCTGCATGGCGGTGTTGTCCAGCCGCGAGGCAAGATCGCCCGACACGCTGTCGAGCTGGCCGATCAGATGGGAAGAGGTTTGATCTAGCCTTGTGGTGACGTCCGCGGACGTTTCAGCCAGACGTTCGGTCACCTCGGTGGAGGTCGATGACAGCAACTGGGTGAGCCCACTTGAAGTTTGGTCGAGCTGCTGGCTAAGATTCAACGACGTCTCATCAAGCCGTGTTGCGATTTGGCTCGTGGTGTCTTCCAGGCGTCCAGTCAACTGATTGGAGGCAACATCGAGCAGGTCCGACATGCGCGAGGTGGCCGTTTCCAACCGGGCAACCATCTGGCCTGACGTTTGTTCGATTTTTTCCGACAGGCCGCTGGTTGAATGATCCAGGTGGGTGCTCATCGCCGTTGTTGCGTCGGCCATCTGGTCAAACAACTGTGCCGAAGTCATCTCTAGCTTGCCGGACATGGCATCGATGTTCTCAGACAGCTGCGCTGCAGAATTGTCAAGATGCGTTGACATTTGTTGAGTTGCACTGTTCATGCGCTCGACCATGGCGGCGGAACGGTCCTCCAGGTTGCCGGACATGGTATCGATGTTCTCGGCCAGCTTGTTGGTCGAGCCATCCAGGCTGGCTGACATTTGTTGGGTCGCATGATCCATACGATCGAACATGACGCTCGATGTCTGTTCCAATTTGCTGGACATGGCATCGATATTGTCGGTCAATTTGTTGGTTGAACCGTCTAGGTGTTCTGTCATTTGCAGGTTGGCTGCGTCCATGCGGTCAAACATGCCGGCCGAGACTTGCACCAGTTTGCCGGACATTTCGTCGATGTCCTGGGATAGCTTGACTGTTGATTCATCGAGATGTTGCGACATCTGGCCAGTTGCCTCTGCGACCCGGCTGAACAATACGCCCGACGTTTCTTCCAGCTTGACGCTCATTTCGTCTGTGGCGGATTCCACCTGACTGAAGAGTTCAGAAGTTGTGCCCTTCAACTTGCCGGTCAGCTTACCAGAAGCCTCTTCCATATAATCATAGAGATTGTTGCGGGCCTCGGCGATATGCTGCACGAAATCGCCGGATACCGAGAGCAGTTTGTCGCTGAGTCCAGCGCCTGACTGCTCGATCTGCTGTGATATTTCCACACCCGACTGCTCGATCTGTTGGGCAACTTCGGTGGATGTCGACTTCATATGATAGGTGATATTGCCGCTGGTTGTCTGTAGCAGTTCGGCGAACTGCGTGCCGTTCTCACGCAGTTGCACGGACATTTTTTCAGTGAGATTTTCCACAGCGCGGCCAACTTCTGCGTTTACTGCCACCAGTTCGGAGGAACTGTTGCGTAGCGTGTCCACAACACTGCCCTCAAGGGTGCGGACCTGTTCAGCAAATTGCGCTTGCTCGGTATTCAGGCTACCTGCCGAATTTGATAGCGTGTCAAGCTGGGTCGACAGATTGTCGGAGAAAACCCGCATTTCGTTCAACAGCACGCCGGACATTTGCTCCATGCGCGCCGTCTGGTTGCCGATCTCATTGCCGGCCATCGCTGCACGTCCGGCGATTTCTTCTATTGTTTGTGCTAGCTCGACCGTTGAGTTCTTCAGACCTGATTCGAGCGTGCCCAAGGTGCCTGCAGCGCTGCCAATGATCGTGCTGAGGTTGCCGGTGTTCTCTTCAAGCCGGCTGAGCAAAGGGTTTGCTTCAGAACCAATGATCTCGCCTGCCTGCTGCAAGGCGGAGCGCTGGTTTTCCAGCCCGGACAAAAGCGTTCGGATGCGTTCTTCATTGGCACCGAAAGCACGTTCCACATTGGCCATCTCACGATTAACGATGCCTTCAAGTTCAGCGGCACGCTGAACCACATGCTCTATGCCGTTGACCAGCTGGTCCACTTCACCGCGCACCGTCTGGGTGATTGTGGTAAGGCCCTCAGTGGCAATGTCCTGGGGGCGCACAAGACGCATCGCTGTGACTATCAGTGACTCTGATACGACTCGCATCTGCTGAGCGCGCCACAAGAGATACGACGACGTCCACACCAGGAAAATCGGTAGGAACATGGCAATTGCCGCTGTTACCAAATTGGGCAGATTTGCCACACCCAACAGTTCCGGCTTGGACCTGAGGAGAGGAGAGAAGACTACGGAGACCGCTCCAATCCAGACCAGCGACGTTAGGAAGGCGAACCAGAAAGGTGCCGTAGACGGGCGGCGTCGCATGTTCGCGATGATCGCTGCGGTGCTGGCATCGTTCTGATTGGCCGGACGGCCGCGTAGTGGCGGGTCGCTACGCTTTTTACCTTCTTCAGCCCGGTCACTCGACCCTTGCTGGGATCTACGTCGTGCTTCCCGCCGTTGAACACGCCGTGATTCTGCGGAATTACTCGCCATGCCCTGTTTTCCCACTGCGCGACCCTACGGGGCCGTTCTCATACAGACAACCGCGGCTGGCCAAATGCTTTGGCACAGACGAGCGGTCATCACTGTCACTCTGGTGCCTTGGAGTCTCGAACCAAATTAATCCACCAGCAATGGTTTCGTGCCGGTTTTCCCCAATCAATGCCCGGTTTTATCCTCAACAGGTATACGCCCAACAGGGGTGGCGTTTGTCCTCTCCCACACCCACAAATCAGTCGTTCAAGCTTAGCAAAAAAACAGACCGGTTGAACAGTGGCGTGTCAGTCGCAAACAAATATTTTAAAACTTGGTTAAAATCCAGTCCATTGGTGCACCGTTTTGTTAACTAACTGCGGAATTGTAACGATATTGCCGACCTCGGTTAACCGAATTCTATTTGCCCGCACCTATGCTCATGTCCACAAAAGCATAAAAGACAGGGATTTAGGGCGATGGTTGGCAGAAAGTCCGATGCAAAGGCCGAAATTCATTCCGCAAACGCAGATGCTTGCGACACTGCGGTGCTAGATCTTGCTCACCTGAGCAAATACACCGCAGGTGATGAAGCGCTTATGCACGAATTGCTGGCGCTGTTCAGTGCGCAGTTAACGCAGCAGATTGTCGCCCTGGGCAAAACTGTTGAATTGGAAGACTGGTTGGTGGCGACACATACGCTTAAGGGTGCTGCGGGTGCCGTTGGCGCTTGGCAGATTGCCGAAACCGCAGAAGCGCTGGAGCAACTTGAACCGGCCAGTGATTCCGATCAATGCCGTGAGCTAATCGCAAGCCTCGCCGATCAGGCTGATAATTGCCTGCAGGTGATTGAGGGTCTTGCACAGGCTGCCTAGAGCGTGTCTTTCTCATATGGAACCATTTGACCGCGTTTCTGCGTCTGCT
>JAEKFU010000703.1 GCA_016522385.1 Pseudomonadota bacterium | reverse complement strand
TTGGCTGTCGCTGGCCCCGTTCGGATCGGTCACGGTGATCGTATAATTCTGCGTTAACGTCTGCCCGGGCGATAGATCATCCAGTTCGCCGTCGTTTACACTAAAGTTCCAGGTAATCTGCCCGCTGCCGTCACCTTGCGACGGATCGGTAATGTTCGATGTAAATGTGCCGCGAAAACTGCTCCCGTCTTCGCTAAGACTGATGTCATGTGCGTCTGCAACGTCAAAATCTTCGAAGATCAAAACACCGCTGGCACTCAATATCAGGGCATTTTCGCCCTCCGCGCCATCAGCCAACTCGTCGACCGATCCCGTCGTTGTACCGCCAGTGATAACCGGCCTATCATTCGCGCCCAGGATCGTGATCGTGACATCTTGCTCAACAACGCCGCCGTTGCCGTCGTCAATGGTGATTGAGTAAGTCTGAGACAGGGAGTCATCGGGGCCCAGGTCGTCGAGATCCGAGCTGTCAATGCTGAACAACCAGGTGACTTCGCCGGCGCCGTCGCCAGCGGTCGGGTCAGTGACTTCCGCCAGCAAAGTACCGCGAAACCCGTCATCAGTTGGTGTGACGCCGACCGTGTGGCTGTCACCCAGATCGGCATCGCTAAAGGCGATAAATCCGCTCGCCGTCACGATCTGGCCTTCGCCATCCGGTAGATCCGCGACCGAACCAGTTTCATCGGCGCTGTCGATCGTCGGTGCTGCATTCACGCCGGAGACGATTACCGTCACCGTCGAGTCGGCAGTTCCACCTTTGTCATCTGAAATCTCATAGGCGATGACCACCGTCGCGGTCTCGCCGGTTGACAGGCGGTCATAGGCTCCCGCCGGGTCATAAACGACGGATTTTGCGTCTGCGGAAATCGAGACGGTTCCCAAGCCGGACAAAATTGAAGCCTGCGTCACGGTGAGGACATCGTTCGTATCGGGATCAGCATCATTGTCCAAAACATCAATGCTGACGATGGTAACTTCGCTGGTCGCCGCTTCGTCGGGACTGGCGTTTGGCAGATCATTGACGCCAACGACGGTGATTGTCACCTCTTCGGTCGTGGTCGCTCCGTTACCCAAGTCGATTAGAATCGACACCTGAACCGATACGGTCTCACCTTCCGAGAGGCTATTATAGGCAGTACCAGGATCATAAATAATCGATTGGCCATCATCGCTCACCTGAACATCGCCGAGCCCAGACGTTATTAAGGCACCAAGAATGCTGGCCTGCGGGTCAAGGCTTAGATCGTCGATTTCGATGGTAACCGACGTGTCCTCATCGGTGGTACTGGTGAGTGGCACATCGCCCGGCAACGGCTGATCGACGTCCTCGCCGGCCTCCGTCAATTCCCGCTCAATTGTCTCAACGCCGAGCAGTTTTGAAAACGCCGTTGAGAAAAACCCGGCAATGCTCTCGATGAAACCTTCACTTGCAAAGTTCGGTGATCCAGTGCCGGCATCGCGGATCAGGCTTTCACCTTCTTCGAGGCGCTCGTTCAGGATATCGATGGTGCTGCGTAGCGATTGGAACGACTGCTGCATCGCAGCTCGTGTGGCCGCGTCCGGGGTTGAGACAACTGGCCTGCTATCAACGCTGTCGAGCGTGACAACCAGCGACGGATCGTTGAAGCTGGCAAGCACTCCTCCGAGCACCTTGTGCAAGAGATCATAGGCGCCTTCCTCACCACCAAACAGGCAGCCGCCGGTGCATGATGCATACGGCGTCGTGCCGCGGATCGCCATCACGGCAACTGGCGTTTCGATTTTCATGTCACCGGACGTAGAAACCGCCCCGGCCACAAAAGCCGCCGTTCCGCCAATCAGGTTGAACAGCAAGGCATTGGATGAGCTGGCCGGATTATAGACCAGTTCGTTGAGCACCATCGTTGCGTTATCTTCGAGGGTGAACACGGACTTATCGAGGAAAGTGATGCCGAGCGTCGCGTTGGCACCTGCAGACACGACATCACCTTTGAAAACCTGCGAACCGACCTCCAGCTGGACAAGTGTTCCGTCCGGGCGTTGTGCACTGGCAGAACCAGTGAGCGTCTCGACCTGTCCGATCGGTCTGCCGAATTGCCCCCCGGTGGCTTGCGCATATTGGCCAGGTGCTTGCGGCCCGGCCAATAGGCTGACAGTTTCGCCGCTCAGCATCTTACCATCATTGGAGATCAGCGGTGGTGGCGAGGCTTGCGAGAAATATTCAACGACCTGCAGTTGCTGGCCGTCCTGGCCGGTCAGGATCAAATCGTCGCCGTCGCGGGAGTAATCTGCAGAGAGCAATAAGCTCGAATCGGCAATGGTGACCGTGCCATCATGATTGATGGCTGGAAACTCCAGCTCCCCAACGCCTACACCCGTACTTTTCATTACTTATGATTCTTACAATGTGCTAACCATTAACCCAAACAGAACTGACGTTACGTAATAGTAACTTACGGTTGCACTACGTCAAAGTTAATTCTCAATATTTTCGAAGTTCGAGCGCAATCTTGATTGTCCCAGTTGTATTCTCGCCTGATGACACATCATGTAGTGCCTGGAACCGCCCTACCGAAATGCGAGCCTGAATTCAAAGCGCTCGATGCTATGAGCGGTCGTTTAGGCTCAATCATGTCTGGTTGACCGCAAACGTTTTTCGGTCCCGCAAAGCTGGGCAAAAGACGAAAATTGCCACCATGCAAGTTTGCATACTGTGCCGGCAAAGCGGCGCCATTCATGCTTTAGCAACTGTCGCGCATTGTTCGATCAATGTCAGTTCGCTGCACAGGGCCCCACGGACGTCTGTGAGGACCTTGTAGGCAAGCTGATGCGGGTCCAGCCCGCAAATCTGTTCACGCAAAGACGCCGCCAGCGCCGCGCCGTCTGGATGGCGCCTGAGCATGTCGAGCGGATCAACACAGATTTTGATGGTAAAGAGAATGTCGCCGCAGGCCGGTAGTTTGCTCAAAGTCTGCCGTTCAATGCGCAGCCATGCAGCAATGCTGCCTCCCGCATCCACCATTCCCCGGCCGGCATGTTTGCTTGCCGGATAGTGCAAGCGAGGGTCATCAAATATCGACCAGTTGAACCGTTCGACGGGTTGCGCCGGCTTGAGATTGCTGAAGATCCGTTCAATCAGGTCGGCATTGCGTGTGCCACGGCCAAATCCTGGCACCGGCCCATGCACGTCGGCCAAAGGCTTGCCAAATTTGTCTGCCAGTGACCAGGCGGAGGGAAAACACAGGGCGGCGGCCACCAGACGATGACCGTCCTCGCCGGGTCGCATGAGCACAAGGTCGTCCTGCACCAGCCGGGCGGCAAGTTCCAGCGGCTGTGCTGCATAATCGGCGATGTCGTAAGTCCGGTTCGCCGGGATGATCGTGACGGTCTGCGATCCCACTTCATAGAGATCACCGTATCTGCCGGGTAAATAGTCCAGCAATTTGTCGAGAACCTCTTGCTGCGCGGTACGCGTGTCATCTTCTGCCTGAAACACCAGGGCATGCTGTTCCCCGAACAGCGTTTCCTTCTCCGCCAAGTGGATCGGCAAATACTCGTCGACCTCGATCCACTCTTCTGGCGCCAGTGACCGCAAGGCGATCGTGAACGGTGTTGACGACCCGTCGTAAGGTGTGTGCAGCTTGCCGGCCATCGCACTATACTAGACCGGCCAGGTCAAGCGGCACAGGACAAATCTCGTCGATAATGCGCCTGCCACGGCCACCTGCCTCGATCCGGCACGGCATGCAACAACGTCGCCAAACACAGGAGCATGATTTGTTACTGCGATCACGAGCTATTCGCTTCAAACTCGGGCTGCAGACAATTCTGGGTATCAAGCGGGCTGGCTTCTTTATTCCCTATGGACGGGCTGAAAGTGTCGCAAGCTATGAAAATGCGGGCTATGCGGCGCTGCAGATTCTGTTCGACGGGCTGCGTCCCGATTTTGCCGCCTTCCTTGAACGCATCGACACCTATGCCGATGAGCTCACGGCCATTAGCGGTTTGCGACCGCCCCAGCCGCGTTTCGAGCAGGACTGGTTTCCCCGTCTCGACGCGGCGGCACACTACACGATGGTGCGCGAGCACTGCCCACAACGCATTGTTGAGATCGGCAGCGGCCATTCGACAAGATTTCTTTGCCGGGCCATAACTGATGGCGCTCTGGACTGCGAGCTGACCGCAATCGACCCGCAGCCGCGCGCCGACATTTCCCAGCTACCGATAAGAATTATGCGGGTGCCACTGCAGGAGGTCGACCTTGCGGTATTCGATACCGTTGCTCCGAATGACTTCGTCTGCATCGACTCTAGTCATGTTTTCATGCCGGGCACTGACGTAGAAGTATTGATCAATCACATCCTGCCGCGCCTGCCGGCCGGTGCCTTTGTCTTCGTTCACGACATCTTCTTGCCCGATCCCTATCCGTCCGATTGGAAACTCATCGGCTACAATGAGCAAAACGCCGTGGCGGTGCTCCTACAAGGCAGCTATCGGCCAGTGTTCGCCAGTGCCTATGTGGCGAGATACATGCAAGAAGACGTCGATCGCACGGTGCTTGGAAGAATTCCGCTACACCCGGGCGGAATCGAAAACGGTTTGTGGCTGCGCAAGACCAATTGATGGTAACTTAACCTGACACAATATCGTTTTTCAGCAACGCCCGCAGGCCTTCTCGGTAGGTTGGGTAGATTAAACGGTAGCCCAACTCCCTCTTGACTCTTGCATTCGACACCCGTTTCGATTCGGCATAAAAACTTCTGGCCATCAGCGACAGCTCGGCCTCGTCGAAGCTGATTTCGGGCGGCGCAGCAACACCGAGTAATTCTGCCGCATAGGCAACAACGTCCTGCGGCGGCGCTGCTTCGTCATCACACAAGTTGTAAGCTGCGCCAGGGTCTGGCTTGGCCATCGACGCCCGCAAGATTCCGGTAATATCGTTCAAATGAATTCGACTGAATACCTGGCCTTGTTTGACAATTCGCCTGGCTTTGCCATCGCGCACGGCTTCAAGTTGATTGCGGCCGGGACCATAGATGCCTGCCAGACGGAACAGATGCACTGCCAAGCCGTGCCTGCGATACAGATCAAGCCATCCTGTCTCCGCCTCGAGCCGCCGCTGGCCACGTTCCGTAGAGGGCGAAAGTGACGATGTTTCATCAACCCAGTCGCCAGCCCGATCGCCATAGACTCCGGTTGTTGACAGGTAGCCAACCCATTGAAACTGGTTTGCCCGCGCCGCAAGAACCTGGCTGCACGAAACCAAAACCGGATCGCCTTGTTTTCCAGGCGCGATCGACAACAGAAGATGGGTGACCCCATCGAGCACACTTTCGGGGACCGGCGCGCTGCCGTCAAAGAAGACTTGACCAAACCCCGTGCCAATCAGCATCGCCTTCGAAGCCTCGGAACGAAAAGTCCCGGTAATTTGCCAGCCCTCGTTTGCCAGATCCTTGGACAAGGCTCGCGCACAATACCCCATGCCGAAGCAGAAAAGGTGGTTCATTGCCGTGCCTCGCGCCATTCCCTTACAACGTCGGGGTCCGCCTCCGCGGCCTGGTGCCTTTGCAAATGAACCTGAAAGTCCTCTACCCCCGTGAGCAGGCCAAGTGCCCACACGGCCATCGCTCTCACCAACGGTGAAGTGTCTTCAAGGCGCTGTTCGACGGCCGGTACCATGGTACTGTCGCCACTGTTGCCGATGGCGATCAACACGTTGCGCACGAACCGGTCGCGCCCCGTGCGCTTGATCGGTGATCCGGCGAAGAGTTTGCGAAATGCCGCATCATCGAGTCCGGCCAGCAGGGCAAGGTCAGGCGCGATAAGGTCTTCGCGTGCAGCCAGCTTGGCCTCCGTTGCGGTCTGCGCAAATTTGTTCCACGGACACACGGCCAGGCAATCGTCGCAACCATAGATCCTGTTGCCCATTGCTGCCCGGAATTCACGGTCGATATGGCCTTTGTGCTCGATTGTCAGATAAGAGATGCACCTGCGGGCGTCGAGCTGGTAGGGTGCCGGAAACGCGTTCGTCGGGCAGATATCCAGGCAGGCACGGCAGGCACCGCAGTGATCCTGTTCAGCATCATTGGTCTGCAGTTCAGCCGTGGTTAGGATGGCGCCGAGAAATAGCCACGACCCGAATTGTCTGGAGACCAGATTGGTATGCTTGCCCTGCCAGCCTATGCCAGCCGCTGCAGCCAGCGGTTTCTCCATCAGCGGAGCCGTATCAACGAACACCTTGGCTTCACTGTCGGTGGCACTTGTCAACCATTGCGCTAGGCCCTTGAGCTTGCCCTTGATGATGTCGTGATAATCGCGATTGAGCGCGTAAACTGATATGACGCCACTGCCCTTGCGCTCAAGCCGCTGCATCGGATCGAAATCAGGGCCATAGTTCATTCCCAACATCACCGCTGAACGGGCTTGCGGCCACATCGCCCGCGGACTGCTGCGGCGCCCAACCGTTTCGGCAAGCCAGTCCATGTCGCCATGACGGCCATGCACTACGAAGGCCTGCAAATTTTCGCCCCAGTTCAACGCAGCTTCTGTGTTTGTGACAGCGACAATGTCGAAACCGGCGGCACGCGCCCGATCTTCAAGCCTGGATTCAATAGAACTGCCCATCGTCTCAAAAGTATCAGAAATCGAGATCCGCATATGCCCGCGGCGGTGTTATCCCGCGGACATGATCGGCAAGCAGGGGGCGAAATGACGGTCGCGACTTGATGCGCTGATACCAAGTCTTGGCCGCCTCATTGCCGCTCCAGGGCACATCGCCAAGATAGTCGATGCAAGACAGATGTGCTGCCGCCGCCAAATCGGCGATCGTCAGTTTGTCGCCGGCCAACCAATTGCGCGCTTCGGCAAGCATGCCGATATATTCCAAATGTTGCCTGATGCGGCCGAGACCGGCACGCACTCGGTTCATGTTCGGCGCCCCGCCGCCGGTCTCGGGCGGCAGAAACCGTCTGATCACTTTTTCCATCAACACCGGAGCGCCGACTTCGTGGTAAAACTTCCCGTCGAACCAGGCGGCCAGCCGTCGTGATTCCGCCCTCTCGGCCGGCGTTGCGCCGATCAGGCTGTTGTCAAAACCGGCACGGAGCTCTTCGAGATATTCCGACACTGCCTCAATCCCCGAGGCAACCGTCTTGTCGTCATCGATGTAGACCGGCAGCATTCCGCTTGGACTGAGCTGCAAAAATCCGGGCCGCTGTTCCCAAGGTCGTTCCTGAGTCAGTTCGACCTCCGAACCATACTCGCTCAGCTGCAACCGAACACGCCGGCTGAACGGATCAAGCGGGTAGTGCAGCAATCTTGCCATAGTCAGTACATCCTGGTCAGCGATCATCATGCTGTTTGCCGCCCCGTACCAATCCGGTATAGAACCAGCCGGAAACATTGCCAAGCGATTCGCCGCTTGGCACTCACGCGACCACTTGCGCACGATACGGTCATATGGAATTCATATGACCCGTGCATGGTCCGCTATCCTGTTGAAGTGGAGCATGTTCTTGTCGGAAAAGCGCTGCGAAATTTCTGGAACATGCTCCAGGATCCGGGGGATGGCTTCACGTGCTGATTGAACAGATCATTGTGCTCGCAATCATTCAGGGCATCACGGAGTTCCTGCCGATATCGTCGTCCGGTCATCTGATACTGGTACCGGCGCTGACCGGCTGGCCCGACCAGGGTCTGATCACCGACGTCATGGTGCACATGGGCTCGTTCGCGGCCGTCCTAGTCTATTTCCGGCGAGATGTGGCGCTACTCGCCTACGGTGGAGTAGATCTGCTGCGGGGTCGTGTGACCGACCATGGCCGCATGGCGCTCTATATCTTCGTTGCAACCCTGCCGGCCGTGGCGTTCGGAGTGACCCTAAAAACCACTGGCATCATTGATACTTTTCGCGGTCCCGAAATCGTCGCTTGGAACGCCATCATATTCGGTATCGTTATGTACATCGCTGACCGCTTCGGCGTTCATCGCAAGGTAATGGAAGACATGAAACTTTCACCAGCCATCATCGTCGGCATTGCCCAGGCGGCGGCGATCATTCCCGGCACCAGCCGGTCGGGAATCACCATGTCGGCCGCTCGGGCGCTCGGTTTCACGCGGCCTGAATCTGCCCGGTTCTCGTTTCTTCTAGGCATCCCAGCAATTGCTGGCGCCGGTGTTCTGGTGCTTGGCGAGGCGTTCCAGAACGGTGCAGTGATCTCATATGATGCGGTTCTGACCGGTGTGCTGACATTCTTCACAGCCCTTGCCGCAATCGCGTTTTTGATGGCGTTGGTCCGACGCATGTCACTGCTGCCGTTCGTCATTTACCGGTTGCTACTCGGGGCACTGCTTTTGTGGTTTGTATATTCCGGCGCGCTCGCGAGTATGGCATGAACGAGCAATCAGGCATTTGTTGTGTGCGTAAACTGACCCGCTTTTCGATATCGGTAAAGATAGCTCGGCACAATGGCCTCAATGCCTTGTGGGTTGATCCCAATGCCCTGAAGTGTCCTCCCGTCGGATTTGGCTGCGTCACTGACTACATTGTCTTTCCGCAACAGTTCGACCTGATCCATTGTTAATTGCGGTTTCGGCAGCAAACCCAACACGGCACCCATCATTTTCGCGATTCCAAACGGGATCGGTGCCAGAAAGCGTTTGCGTCCGGTGGTCTCTAGCG
>JAEKFU010000681.1 GCA_016522385.1 Pseudomonadota bacterium | reverse complement strand
TTCATGCATCGCCCAGATGAAATGTTCCGGTGTCAGACCGGCCATGTTGCTCATTGCGCGTCTCCCGTCGCCCGGCCCAAGCGGTCAAGTACGGCGATTATCTCATCCGCCTCTTCCGGCCCCAACTCCTGCAATATCGCACCTACCCAGCTTTCATGCATTGCCGCCATGGCGGTAAATTCATCCCGGCCCTTGCGGGTCAGCTGCACCTGCCAGGCGCGCCGGTCGCCGGCCACCGGTGCGCGAATAATACATCCGTCGCTGACCAACCGGTCGACAAATCCGGTGACATTGCCGTTGGAGACCTTCAGCACCGAAGACAACTCGCTCATCTTAAGTCCCTTTTTGTGCCGGTCGAGCGCCGCCATCACATCAAACCGCGGCAACGTGATCCCGAACTCGGCTCGGAACCGATTGCGCAACTGGCTTTCGACCCCGCGCGACAGCTTCAAGAGCCTGCGCCAGAATCGCAACCGCTGTTTCTGCGGCGACAGGCGGGGCGTGGAGGCGGCTTCAAACATGGGACGAACCCCACAGCACGCTCGTCATACGTGTTGTTTTGGCGTACTCGGGCTTGACCCGAAGACTGATATCACCGCGAACGCGGAGTGCGTTTTTTAGATGGTTGCTCGGGTCACGCCCGAAGACGTCAGTATGTAAATTGCGTCCGCCCATCACACTTTGACCGTCATCGCTTCGGCGCGTTCGGCCAGCCGATAGAGCTGCTCCCGGCCCGCCAGATAGGGCTCTGGCCAGAAAACTGCCTTGTTCCCCAACTCCGCTGCCGCGTGCAAAAACCAATAGGGATCGGCCAAATGCGGCCGCGCCAGGCACACCAGATCCGCTCTGCCTGCCATTAGGATCGAATTCACATGGTCTGGCTCATAGATATTGCCGACCGTCATGGTCGCAATGCCCGCCTCGTTGCGGATACGATCGGCAAATGGCGTCTGAAACATGCGACCGTAGACCGGCTGGGCATCGATCGAGGTCTGTCCGGCTGAAACATCGCAGATATCGACACCGGCCACCTTAAGTGCCCGTGCTATTTCCACTGCATCCTGAGGTGCAATGCCGTCCTCTCCAACCCAGTCATGTGCTGAAATGCGCACCGATATCGGCTTGTCGTCAGGCCACACCGCACGCACGGCCGCGAACACCTCCAGCGGATAGCGCATACGGTTCTCCAGACTGCCGCCATACTCATCCGAGCGCTTGTTGCTCAGCGGCGTAATGAAAGATGACAACAGATAGCCGTGCGCGGCATGTAGTTCCAACATGTCGAATCCGGCTCGTGCGGCCATCTGCGCCGAGGCAACAAACTGATCACGCACCTCGTCCATGTCATCCCGGTCCATAGGCTTGGGAGTCTGATTGCGCTTCGACCAGGCAACATCCGAAGCGGCAATCAGCGGCCAGTTGCCGTTCTTCAGCGGTGCGTCCATCTCCTCCCAGCCAAGTTGCGTCGAGCCTTTGGCGCCCGAATGCCCCAACTGGCAGCAGATCTTCGCTTCAGTCTCGCCATGCACAAAATCGACAAGGCGCGCCCAGGCAGCTTCATGTTCTGGCGCATAAAGCCCGGTGCAGCCCGGCGTGATGCGCCCGGTCGGGCTCACGCAAGTCATCTCGGTATAGATCAGCCCGGCACCGCCCTTGGCTCGCTCTCCATAGTGAACGAGGTGCCAATCGGTCGGCAAACCATCCACCGCCTTGTACTGTGCCATAGGTGAAACCACGACGCGGTTGTTGAGCTTGAGCCCACGCAGATTGAAGGGTGTAAACATTGGCGCCCGCACCGGTTCGTTGGCGGAAACACCGGCCTGAACCTGAAACCAACGCTCGGCTCCTTCCAGCCAGGCCGCATCGCGCAGCCTAAGGTTTTCGTGGGAAATCCGCTGCGAACGGGTGAGCAGCGAGTAGTTGAACTGCACCGGGTCGAGATGGAAATAGCGCTCAATATCCTCAAACCATTCCAGTGAATTGCGCGCAGCCGACTGCAGCCGCAGGACCTCAAGCCGCCGTGCGTCCTCATATTTCTCGAACGCGGCGGTCAACGTTGGTTCGGAGTGAACGTAGTCGGCCAGCGCAATGGCGCTCTCCAGCGCCAGCTTGGTGCCCGAGCCGATTGAAAAATGCGCACTTGCCGCGGCATCGCCCATCAAGGCCAGATTGTCATGCGACCAGCGTGCGCACAGAACCCGTGGAAACTTGATCCACGCCGAGCCCCGAAGATGCCCGGCATTGGTCATCAACTTATGTCCGCCAAGATAATCCTTGAAGACGTCTTCGCAGACCGCAATCGACTGGGTCTGCGACATCTCTTCAAAGCCGAACTTTGCATAGGTCTGTTCAGAACACTCGACAATAAAGGTCGCGGTGTCGGCATCGAACTGATAGGCATGCACCCATATCCAGCCGTGCTCGGTTTCCTCAAAGATGAACGTAAAGGCATCGTCGAATTTCTGCTCAGTGCCAAGCCAAATATAACGACATTGCCGAATTTCAATATCAGGTTCAAAAATTTGCGCAAACGTTTGACGCGCAAGCGAATTCACCCCGTCAGCCGCGATCACCAGATCATGCGAGGCCATCAATGAGGCGACATCGACCACCTCCGTTTCAAACTCTAACTTGACGCCCAGTTCTGCGGCGCGCGCTTGCAGCAGTTGCAACAGTTTCTTGCGCCCTATACCGCAGAACCCATGCCCGGTGGATAGCTGCAGGGATCCCCTGAAGTGCACCGCAATATCGTCCCAATAGGCAAAGTGCCCGCGGATCGCTTCCGCGCTTGGTGGGTCATTCAGTTGCAGATTGTCGAGCGTTTCATCTGACAGCACCACGCCCCAGCCAAACGTGTCATCGGCCCGGTTGCGCTCAATAACGCTAACCTCATGCCCGGGGTCACGCAGCTTCATGCAAATCGCGAAATAAAGGCCCGCAGGCCCGCCACCAAGACATGCGACTTTCATGGAATGAGCCCCTTGTTTCCAACCGATAGCAAGGACTTAAGGGTATTGAGAGACAGATATTTCGCAAGAAAAATTCTCAAATTCAAAACATCTATGCGCAAAGCATTTTTTCGCTACTGGCTCGGCGGACATCTTCACAAAACACCCAACCCGTGAACAGATTGGAAGAGATCGAAGATCGCAAACAGATTAGCTAACGCCCCTTACGGTCAGAACTATATCTAAAGCTCTGCCAACGACCACTACGGAACAGTCAAACTGGCGATCGACCATCAATGGGCTATTCGACCCGAACGGAATCAAGTTTTGAACTGCATGGCCCTTATCCAAATCGAACTTACATGAAAAGTTCCCTCACGCCGAATGGATTGCCGCGTTCGAAAGTTGTGGTCTCGAAGTTAAGGCCCAGCTCATGCGCGTGTCGCCAGGAATCTGCAAGTTCCGAGTGACTCGGACGGCGGGCGATTTCGGCATACTTTTCACGATATTTGGCACTTTTCGGATCGCAGAAATTGTCTGGATGAAACTGCGCCATCACATTGACAGGCGTCGCGGGCACATGATCGCAGATCCATTCCAGCACCGGGAACGTGCAACATTCAACGTGATTGGGCATCACCAAGTGGCGGATCGTGAAGTCCTCACCCCATTCTTCCAATAACGCGATGTTCCGCGTTAAGGTTTCCCAATACCAAGGTGTTTTTGCGAGAGACATTGCGCAACGTCCAGGTCCAAACTTGAGATCCGGCAGCCAAACATCGGTAAGGATGCGAAGAATTCTTATAGCCTCCAGGGTCATGAAGAAATTACTGTTCCAAAGGATCGGCGCATTGAACTCTCCATCATAGAGGGCACTGACGGGCACTTCCTCGAACCAGTCGAAGCGATCTGCCTTCGTTGTGTGCGCCTGCGCCAGTTCAGACCGCGTTGGTGTGAAGCCCCGCCCCAAATGCGCAATCGCATCAACGATGGCATGCAGGTGAATAACGACCTCGCCGCCAACCCAGTTGATATTGTGACAGCCTTCCCGCCGGAGCAGCCAGGCCATTGCAGCAAGCGTGCGCGGATCGACCTCCTCGCCGTTGTCCTTGTCCGTGCTGATGTCCCCATTCTGGCAAAAAGAGCAACGCATGTTGCACGACGTGAAGAAGATCGTCCCCGACCCCTGAGTGCCGCGATAGAAAGACTCTTCTCCTGTGTGATGAAAATGACTGCTGACCCGTGCACCCGAGGCCAGCCTGCAGGCGCCGATTTTCGTGCCGCGCAGCCGGTCGACTCGGCAGTTCCAGGGACAGAAATTGCAATGCGCCAGCATGCGGTACGCCAATTCGCGGCAAAGTTCCAATAGGCTCGGACCCTCCGCCACGCACTGCAACGGCGCGCCTGCTCGGATCGCTTCCCATTGGGCAACGAATATCGGCGTCAAGTGATCGAGTTCACGCCATAGCTCGGCCTCGGGACACCGTGTAGGGTCGAGCTTGCAGGGGATCGTTGCGGCGATCCGGAACTTGGCCGGGCGACGGTTCTCTGCAACCTCCAGATACCATGAGAGCGCTTTGTGGACGGCGGGATCGTCCCAGATGCTCAATCGCTCCAATTGGCTCATTGCGAACTCCTCGCGCTAAATCGACGACTTCGCGGCAGCAATACATATTATATCGGACTTCGGACTATGGCATGTCCAATAGGTGCATCAGAGCAGATAGGCTCAGCAAGTCGCGTTGGCTTCCTTTAATTGCCATTAATTTAGTCTAAGACCCATTTACAACTCGCGACAAGCGGCTTTGCGCCTCAACGTTCCAGCAGGTCACGCAGTTCTCAGCCTGTAGCTGTTGCAGTCGGATGTTATATAATCCTGCTTGACCCATTTGGACGCAATATCATCCTCATAGTCACCTATGGTTGAGCTCACGTCTCTAGACCTTACCGTCATCGGCGGCTATTTCGTGGTCGTCTTGGCGATTGGCTTCTGGGTTGGGCGGGGCGAACGGGACGCCTTTGATTACTTCCTTGCGACGCGCAGCTTACCTTGGGCGCTGGTCGGCCTCTCGTTCTATGCATCGAACATGTCCGGAGCGAGTTTTGTCGGTCTCATGGGCGCGGCCTACGAACACGGCATGGTCGTGTTCAACTACGAATGGACTGCGACCCTGGTCCTCGTTTTCTTCGCCGTCTTCATGTTGCCCGTCTTCCTGCGCGCCCGCTTGTTCACGCTGCCCGAATATTTGGAAGCCCGGTTCGACTGGCGCTCACGCTGGGCCTATGCTGGCTTAACCATTCTTACGCTGATCTTTATCGACATAGCCGGCGCGTTATACGCGGGCGGCGTTGTCATCAGCACCATGTTCCCGCGCTTCGGTCTGTGGCAGGCGAGTGCGGCCCTGGCCATACTGGCCGGCAGCTACACACTATTCGGCGGCTTGCGCTCGGTGGTTGCAACCGATGCGCTTCAGGCGGTGCTCATGATTGCGGGCGCGGGTCTGATCTTCGTGCTCGGGCTTCAGGAAGTGGGTGGCTGGCAGGCGCTGATGGGGGCACTTGACGACAGCAAAACCCGGCTCATATTGCCGCCGGACAATGACTTTCTGCCCTGGCCCGGGATTGCGGGCGTGCTGCTGCTGGGCTTCTATTATTGGACACTCAATCAGTACTTCGCGCAGCGGGCACTTGCCGCACGCTCCTTGGATGAGGCGCGCAAGGGGGCGCTATTTGGTGGACTCCTGAAGCTGCCCAATCTTTTCTTCATGATTCTGCCCGGCATGATGGCGATCGTGCTGCTGCCGGACCTCAACAACGCGGACAAGGTGTTTCCCAGCCTCGCGGCAAAGCTCCTACCGACCGGCCTCAGGGGACTGATGCTGGCGGCGTTGATCGCTGCCATCATGTCAAGCCTCGACAGTGCACTCAATGCGGCCGCCTCTTTGCTTACGATGGACTTTATTCGACCGATGCGACCGCAAACCTCTGGACGCACATTGCTCGCAGTAGGCAGGATCTTTACCGCCATCCTGATCGTGATGGCCACACTGTACGCTCCGGTCATCGAGCGGTTTGGATCGCTGTTCCAATATTTTCAGGCGACGTTATCGTACATCGTACCGACGATCGTCGCAGTCTACCTCGGTGGGCTGTTTTGGCACCGTTTTACGCCGGCAAGTGCGATCTGGACGATTGTAACCGGCCTCACGCTGGGGATCTCGCTCTTCCTGCTGCAAGAGGTGACAGGGATCTGGTCTGCAGTCGGACTGCCGCCTGTGCACTTTTCCTACATGGCGGTGATAATCTTTCTGTTCGCCGTTTTCGTCTTGGCGCTCGTTAGCACGCTAGGCGCGCCAAGGCCAAAAGAAGAACTCGCGGGCTTGACCTTTTCGTGGGGCGATATGCGCCCAGAGCGACAGCCGGCAAGGCTCAGGTGGGTTAGCGACTATCGAGTTCTCGCTGCAGCGTTGCTCGTCCTCATGACAAGTGTGATTGTCGCGCTTTGGTAAACTAGAGCGTCGTGTGGGCAGTCGAATTGTTCACGGCTCGGCAGATTCCTTTTTGCAATCAAGCGAATTTAAGGTCTTCTCGCTCACAATCCGGTTGATGCCAAAAGATGACTTTCACAGCGGCGGCAATCCGTGCTGCCAAAACCCGTGAGCGCAACGTTGAAATGGCGCGATTGAAGCAGTTTGGCAACAAGCTCGCATTCGTGACCGTTGACAACGGCCAGTGCGACGATGTCGACCGATGCCGCCGTCAACTGATCGATATGCCAATGCTTTTTCTTGCGGTGTCTGAAATGTCGCCCCACACGGGCACGGATTCCACCGCTGCCCCAAGCACTGCCCAAGTACAAATACCAACCTGGCGTTAACTGACCGGCAACTGCTATTGGCGTGTCGATGTGAACCGTTTGGTCCAACCGCACCGCAAGAACGTAGGCGCCTTTGATATGGGGCAGATGCCCGAAATCGTCACGTGTGACCCACCGTCCAAACACACCGGCAGCTGCAACGCCATCAGCAAGCTGATTAGATAGTGCAGCCGTTTTCATGACAGGCTCCTTCGAGCGGTCCACGTGAGATGTGGCGACCATTGTGCAACTGGACCATACCAGGCACCAGCGGCAGGTCGGTAGTCAGATGAGAACCACGAGGAGAAACTCACTCCGCAGGATATGTCGATAGAGTTGCGGTTTGGGTCCGATTTGAAGGAAGAAACAACGTTGCTACGAGAACCAAACATGCTGAGGCAGCAAACACAATAAATTGGACGTCAAAGCCAAGGCCGGTGACGTGCATACCGGCGATCAGCGGGACGGCAGCCGAAGCCATCCCGAGCGACAATACATACTCTGCAGACACCACACGTGAGCGCAGGCCGGAGCGAATGTGACGGCTGATCAGCCAAGTGGTGATGGGGATTTCAGCAAACAGCATTGTCACAAGAAGCAGCGCAAGAACCAGGGTCACCCAACCGGCCACTTGCGATAAACAGGCGAGCAGCACGATTTGCGCAATCAAGAGAAAGAGCAGGATCGGTCGTGCACCAAATCGGTCGAGCAACTCTCCGACCGGCAGTTGGGCAAAGGCGGAAATAGCGAAAACAAGGCCTGTGGAAGCTCCGATCCAGGAAAGATCGCCAGCGACGCTGACAAGCCTTTCATCAAAGAATTTCGGTAATGAGATGGTCACGGCATTAAAGACAAAGCCGCCGAATAGCGCCGCTGCGAATATGACGGCAAGAACCACAACCTGCGTACGAAGCCGCGTCGAAGCAGTATCACCTCTAGCGGAGGTCACCTGTGATGCCGCACTGTTGCCTCCAACGTGCTGGCGCAGAAAAAGAACACTTCCAACAGCGAAAGACACAAGCCCCGGTACAGCAAATGCGGTCTCCCAGCCGAGATGCGAGGCAAGAATGCCCGTAACCGCTGCTGCACCGGCGAGACCCATGTTGCCAAAGACACCGTTCACCGCCAATGCGCGGCCGGTTCGCTCGCTTAGGTCGGCCACGAGTGCCAGGCCGACGGGATGGTAGAGCGCGGTGAACAAACCGAGCATGCCGAGGCCAATCATGAGCGAAGCGGGGCCAGGAGAAAGCGCAATGAACAAACTCGACGCGCCGCAACCGAGATAGAAGAGAGCGATGAGTTTCATCCGATCGACCCAGTCGCCGAGCCAACCCGCTGGCAGGGTTCCGAGTGCAAACATCACATAAAGCGGCGAGCCAAGAAGAAGAACTTCCGAATAGGTCATGTCCCATGCGCGCGCGATGGCCAGTGCTGCCGTCGGAAAGATCAACAGGAAGAAGTGATCGAAGAAATGCGCGGCATTGATGAAGTGGAGTGCTTCCCGACGGGTCATGACCAGCCTCCAATTAGCGTTGAGACTTGCACTTTACACAGGCCGAGAGTTACTATCTGTCGACATAATGACAAAAACTATCGACAAAATGCCAATCTCATCGACGATCAGTGTTGCAGGTCTCGCATCGACCTATGTAGCCGCGACACACATTGAGAGGCATACGCACAGCGCTTATCAGATCGTCCACTCGATCAGCGGCGTAATGCGCGTGGGTGCACGCGACGCGACTTGGATTGTGCCGCCTGGGCGGGGTTTATGGGTGCCCGCAAACATCGAGCACGAGATCTGGTGCATAAATCCCATTGAGATGCGCACGGTTTACATTGGTGGGAGCCACCCTGCCATTCGTCAAAACGTGCAGGTCATCGGCGTTTCTCCGCTAATGCGCGAAGTTATGGTCCGCTTCGCGGAAGGTTTTGAGGAATGGCAGACCCCTCACCTTACAGCTCTTCTGTTGGCTGAGCTCGCGGCCATGAAGGTCGAGCCACTGCGGCTGCCATCTCCCCAGGACCCCCGGGTGGCGCAAATCTGCTGGCATTTAAGTGACAATCCATCGGATGACCGATCGCTTCCTGAATGGGCCAAATCGCTGGGCTTATCTCCTCGAAGCCTGATGCGCCGCATTCGTTCCGAAACCGGGATGTCATTTCGTGAACTCAGACGTCAGGCGCGTGTGATGGCGGCAATTGAACAACTGTCACTCGGTCAATCTGTTACTCGTGTCGCCATGGATGTTGGATTTGATAGTCCGAGCGCATTCACCTATGCCTTTCGCTCAATTATAGGAACGACACCTCGTCACTACCTGACGTGACATAATCTGCGGCCTGGGGCGCCTCTTCTTCACAGCACCGGAAATCTGTTTGGGGTCGATACTATTGTTGGAAAACTTGATTTTTTGGAAAGCCGGATTTCTTGGCGAAAATCTAGTATCTCTGAAACCGCATCCACAATCGCCGTGAACGCCATTCAGGGCTTCGTAAAGAGACAATTCGGATTTACAGCTGTCTCACAGATCGATTT
>JAEKFU010000629.1 GCA_016522385.1 Pseudomonadota bacterium | reverse complement strand
ATTCTGATGTATTCAACCGATGGCAGCAAGCTCTACGGCATGGGCCGGGCGCTCCATGTCATCGATCCAGCCAACGGCAACATCATCACCGAACACAAGACCCAAGGGTGGGACCGGGCGAACTTTTATCCGCCTGACATTCTTGATGTGTGGAGCCAGTGGGAACAGGCGGGGATTTTCTCCACTCCCTATTATGCAGCCCGCAGCGACATGTCGCTGGACGATCCGACAGCATACTGGACCGGCATGCTGACACTCGACTTGAAGACCGGCGAGTTCAACCTGGTTGATGTCGAAAATACCGATGTGTTCTATTTTTCCACCGTGGTCAGCCCAACCGAGCCGCATATCGCATATGGCGTTTACAATAACCTGGCCAAACTGGACATGAAGGCCGGAAAGTCCCTCGGTCGTGGCGAACTCGACCATAGTTACTATGACGTCAACATTTCCAGCGACGGAAAAGAAGTCTATGTCGGCGGCACGATCTCCGATATCAGCGTCTATGACGCTGAAACGCTGAAGAAGATCGGACAGATTGACATGCCAGACGGTGCCAATATGGGCATATCCTCCATGCGGGTGATCAAACGCTGAACAATGCTCTGGTTTCCCGGGCAACGCGCCGCTGGCTTTATGGTTTTGTGCACCCTGAGTTGCCGCGCCTAGCCGGCGTCTTGGTGCTGTCGCTGTCAGCCAGCCTGTTGGCACTGGCTCAACCATGGATCACCAAACTGCTGATTGACGACGGCCTGATCGGCGGCGACTTTGGTGTCGTGGTGAGCATGTGTGTTCTGATGTTTGCTGCCGCGGTGATGGCGGCCGGGCTCGCTGCTCTCAACCGCTGGCACTATATCACCGCCTCCAGTAAAATTCTGTTTGGCTTGCGGGCCAGCGTCTACCGGCACTTGCAGACACTGTCACCGGCCTACTACGCGAAGGTCCGCGGGGGCGATCTCATGGCGCGGCTTGATGGTGATGTCGCCGAGGTTCAGCGTTTCTGTGTAGATTCTGCGCTGGCACTGATCAATGCCGTCATCGTGCTGGCTGGTGCGCTGATACTGATGTTCGCCTTGAGCTGGCAACTCTCGCTGATTGCCTTTTGCCTGTTGCCGGCACAAGTAGTGTTGCTCAAAGTGCTGCGGCCACGCATCGAAAGTGCAACAAGGTTGGTGCGCGAGCGAGTATCCACCATCACATCGTTCCTTTTCGATACATTGTCGGCGATGAAGTTCATTCAGACTGCCGGTGGCCAGGTCCGCGAAGCCGGCAAACTTGATGACCTCCAGCACACTCATCTTGGCCAATTGCGCCAATTGCAGATGCTCAACCAGGCGACTACCGCCTTGCCGTCGCTGTTGACCTTGGCCGGCACGGTCGGAGTGTTCCTGATTGGCGGAGCAATGGTGATCGAAAAAACAATGTCGCTCGGCACGTTGGTTGCGTTCACCGCCTATCTTGCCCGTGCTACCGGACCGGTACACACGTTGCTCGGTCTGTGGGTCGCGCTCAAACGGGCCGAGGTCAGTATCGCTAGGGTCCACGAAATCACCGACGCTGCTCCGGACGTGACGCCCCCGCAAGACGGCTGCCCGATGCCGGAGGGCTCAGCGGCCAACATCGTGATTAATGATGTCAGCTTCGAATACGAAAACAGGAATCGGCCGGTGCTGGCGAACATTTCAATGACAATTCCTGCTGGCTGCAAAGCGGTTATCACCGGTGCATCCGGTGCCGGCAAGACGACTCTGATCGATCTGCTGCAACGCCACTACGATCCCGGCGCCGGCAGTATTTCAATCGGTGGGGTCGACCTTCGCAATCTTGATCTCGATGGGTTGCGGCGCAACGTTGCAATCGTTGCGCAGGACACCGTGTTGATGCCGGGCAGCATTTTTGAGAACATCGGTTATGCCGCGCCAGGTGCAAGCGCTCAGGAAATTTTTGAGGCGGCAAAGCGCGCCGGCGCTGACGATTTTATCGCCGAGATGGCCGACGGATACACGAGCGATGTCGGCAGCCGCGGACTTAAACTGTCCGGCGGCCAGCGGCAGCGTATCGCGATCGCCCGGGCGCTGCTGCAGAAACCGGTGGTGTTGATACTTGATGAGGCCACGTCCGGTGTCGACACCGAGACCGAACAGGCTATCCGTGAGACCATCGATCATTTGTTCAGCGATACGACGCGGATCATCATCGCTCATCGTTCGACACTCACCGCCGGCGCGGATTTTGTGTTTCATCTTTCAGGTGGCAGGATGGCGCCAGCCAAGGCCAGAAAGAAGGCCCGCACGTGAGCATGGTAGAAATTTCGATTGGCGTGATTGACAGCGGCGTCAACGGTCCGCTGGCCAAGCGTCTGGCGGCGGCGAGATCGTTCACCAAAGACCATGCAACAGATGATGCGGTAGGGCACGGCACGCGGGTCACGGAACTTATCGCCGAGCAGGCAGGTTTTGCCAAGTTGATCAATGCCAGAGTGTTTGGCCCAGACGCGCTAACCCAGCCGGTTGTCGTTGCCAAGGCAATCGACTGGTTGATCGGTCAGCGGGTGAAACTGATAAACATGAGCTTCGGGCTCATTGCCGACCGGCACGTTCTCGCCGATGCCTGCCGGCGTGCCGACCGGTCCGGGATCATCATGATCGCATCCGCGCCAGCCCAGGGGGTGGCCTGCTACCCGTCAAGCTATGAACGTGTCATCGCGGTTACCGGCGATGCTCGCTGCCGCAAGGGTGAGGTTAGTCAACTTGGCGGCACGGCGCAGTTCGGCACCTGGTGTGCTTCGCCGGAACACGAGGCAAGACCATCAATATCGGGTGCGAGCGTTGCCGCCGCGCACTTTGCCGGTCTTGCTGGGCGCTGGCTCAGGGAGAATCCGGCTGCAACGCGCGATGAACTGCTGGCGCATTTTCGCGCCACCGCCGGCTTTCGAGGGCCGGAGCGCCGCGGATCAGGTGGAGCCCGGCCGTGGAACAGCTGATCGTCTTGGGCGGTCTGGTCGCCGCTATCGCCGCGATCTGGAACACCCGGCTGCAACACAGGTTGGCAGTGATCGCGCTGGCGTCCCTTGCGGCGGCGAACGTTCTTCTGGCGTTTCGATTTCTGAGTGACGATTTTAGTTACCGGCAGGTCTGGCTGCAGAGCGACCCACAACTTACCTGGTGGTTAAAACTGGCAGGGCTGTGGTCCGGCGATGAAGGCACATTGCTGTTGCTGGCGCTGATTTCAGCGGCTTTGGCTCTGCGTCTCCTGAAGTACGGACCAGCGGCGGCGGCGGGTGCATGGTCCGTGACGACGGCTTTTGCGGCAGGTGCGCTGATCTGGTCACCCTTCATGGCCACCAACGCCAACGAACTTGCTGTTGCGCCTTATCGTGGAATGAATGCCCATCTCACCAGCGTGTGGATGTTGGTGCATCCGCCCCTGGTCTTTGCGTCCTATTTGCTTCTGATCGCGCCGGCCGGGGCAATGGTGGACGGCCTGGCCAACGGCAGCTCAGCGTGGCGGGCAATCTCTGCGCGCTACGGGCGGACCGGCTGGCTGCTGATCTCAGCCGGCATTGTGTTCGGCATGTGGTGGGCATATGAGGACTTCACCTATGGCACGCTTTGGCATTGGGACCCGGTGCAGACCGCGGTGTTTGCGGCCTGGTGTCATCTGACAGCAATGTTGCATCTGCAGTCGCGCTATCGACCGACCGGCGAATTCGCCCTGGCTCACCCGCTGCTTGGCCTTTTGGCTGCTGCCTCAGCGATGACGGCGATGGCCGTTACCCGGTCAGGCCAGTTGGCATCGTCCCATCGTTATGTCGGAGAGACTTCGCTGGTGCTGTTGGGTGGCATGGCGGCCGTGATTCTGCTGGCGACCGCAGCAGCGGCGGCCTGGCGGTTGCGCGCGCTGCCGGCCCGGCCCAATCGACCGAGCGGGTCGCGCACGATGTTGTGGTTGGCCGCAACATTCCTGGTCATCATCGGTTTGATCGCCCAGCTTCACCTGGCATCTGCATTTTTGAACGCTCACCTAGGTACACCGCGGCCTGACGACCTGAAACCGTTCTTCGAGACCTTGCGCAACTTCACCTCAGGCACAGAAATTAAAGCGCTACGCCAAGCCTTTCAGCAATGGGAAGTCGACAACTTCAGTGTCAACCGATGGCTAGTCCCGGTACTGTTTGCCGCAGGACTGGTTGGCGGGCACTATGTCTTTCCAGCTAGGTCGAAGTGGCGCTGGCTCACCACCCTGCTCGTACTGGTGCTTGCCACGTTGATGGTGGTTTGGCTGCAGCCATTCGAACGACTGTTCACCGGCAAGGGCCTAACGTCGGGCAAGACGGTTGCCCTGTTTTCCCAGCTTGATGCGTTGCTGGCGGCGCTGGCCTATTTCGTGGCGGCAGCCTGCGCAGCCATCGCTGCACAAATTTGGCATCGCCGCAGCGTGATGCCTGTCCCGACGGCCCTGATCCACATAGGCATAGTGATGGCGCTTGTCGGCGGGCTGACCGCTACCATATTTGACAGTTTTGCGCAGCGCTTTGTTGACCTGCCCGATGCCGTCGGCAAGACGCTTGCCTTTCCCGGCGGCTATTCGGTGTCAATAGCCGGACTAGACAACCGGCCGGCCGAGGATGGGGCGCGTAAGGCGGGGGCAAATCACGGATTCCAGACCATTGGTCAGGTTGCCTGGTCACTTAACCGCAATGGTCAAACGATCGATGGCGGCTCAGGCCACACAGTTTATCGCGACGGCCGCAAAGATATCGACAGCGGACCAGGCGCCTTGCGTTTAATGTGTGAGGCGATTGATTACCGCTTCGCCCGCTACCGCAGCGGTGACAGTCAGATGATTCACCCGCTTATTTCCCGTGGTCTGTTGCGCGACGTGCAGATTTGGCTGCCGGCCGTGCTGCCGATGAACAGCGAAGCCGTGGCTGGTCGCCCAGCGCCTGTTGTACTTAAGATATTTCCCCTGATGTCGTTGGTCTGGCTCGGTCTTGCCTTGAGTCTGCTTGGTGCCGCCTGGCAGACGGCCCGCCATCTCGTCCATCGCCCGCCGTCATCAAGGCACGACCTGTGCCGCCTTGAGCCAGTTGATGGCATTGGTGATCTGTGACGGACGAACGGCGAAGTGACGAGCATATTGCTCGACCATTTGAATGTTGGGCTGACCGCCCGATTGCTGGAGCATATCAAGCAAGGGCGCCAGCGCCACATCGTCAACTCGCCACACCCCGCGCGGGTGATCTGCAGTGACTACGACCCTGTCCTCGCACACCAGTCCGTCGGCGACAACGGGCAAGCGTTTGACCATGGCCGGCACTGATCCGGGGGCCCCGTGTGCCGGTTCATCGTCAGGCCAGCTCTGGCGTGTCGCCCAGAATGGGCGGTCGGCCCAGCGGTCATCGAGCCGGTAGAAGTCGCGGCCGATCCGGGCATTGCGCTCAAAACCCAATTGCGCACGTTCGCTGAAGAATCGTCCGGCAAGCTCTGACCTTTCCGGCGCCCGCAGCACTGTATTCACGGTGGCAGTTGCCGCGAGCGCCGAGCCGAGGGCTTCGAAAACACCATGACCCGATAAGGGGTCGATCGCCGCAGCTGCATCGCCGGTGCGCAATCCGTGCGCACTGACAAGCTGGCCCGACAGCAGCGCGGTTGCGTTGCGCGTCGTGACCGGCCCGGTCGCACTGGCCTCATCGGTGAACCTAAGGATCAGCGCCAGCTGGGCGTGCAGTCGATTGAACAGGTCGCCGATGACCTTGCGCTTGGGCAGCCCGACGCTGCTGTCGATAAAGACTTGCAGGATCGCCTGTTCACCGGTGGAAACGTACCACGCCCAACCATCCGCAAAACTTTCCACGACTGTCCCGGCTGGGCCTGGCGGTACGATCTCGCGCAATAGCGCAATTGTTTTCGGACCGTACCGGCCACCTGATGCACGCGGCGCCGCTCGGCCACGCGCCTCGATATAGAACTGTGCCTCAAGGGGGTCATCGGCATCGTCGGCCAATCGCACGGATACCCCGCCGTTTCGCGTCTTAACGCGGTAGCGCCGTACCATCGTTATGCCTACGCCGTTCGCTTCGGCATCCTGAAGCAAAGCCACGTCCAGCAGATCCCGCCTGGTGACGAATTCGGCGTTCCGTTCGCCATGGTCATTGCCCCAATGGGCTAGCCGGCGCACTCTCGGCCCGACCGCCCGGGCGGCGTAGCGCAAGTCATGTGCCGTGAATATGTCGACAACCCGCTCACCGAGGCCTTCGATGCGCGGCGTCGAGCGGGCCGAACATAGAAGGGCAACATTGTAACCCTGCCGGCTGAGCAGGACCGAACTCAGCACGCCTGCCGGTCCGCCACCGCCAACGACGACGTCCGCACGCCTGATTCCACTCACGATCCGCGCCTCCCGGCAGGCCGCCGCTCACTCGTGAATGTCGACATGAAAAGTCTTTGAAATGATTTGCCAGCCATTTGCTGATCGCAGAAGGGTCAGGTAGTCGGTGAAGTATTTTGGTGGCATGGCACAATTGACCGTGGCCAGCGCCGTGTTGGGGCCAGCCTTGTGAATGGATAGAATTCGGTCATACCGTTTCAGTTCCTGGCTGCGCGGTGACTGCCGGCTTTTTATGAGTTCGAAATAGTCCGCGCGCGGCAGGTCGGTCACTGCCGATCCATCGGTTGTATAGAGATGGGCATTCTCGTGAAACAACCTGGCAAACTTGTCCACATCACCATCATAGAGTCCGTCGAAATAGTCCTGCAGCAGGACGGTGATCTCACCGATGCTGGCGTCGCTGAAATGTTCACTCATCGCTTTATCCCATTGTCACAGTTGTCGCGGCCATGCGATCCTGGAGTCAATCATCCAGTAATCCCGATTTTGGGGTAAGGCTATGCCCAAGATAGGTGACATGGCAAGTGAACGGATCGCGCGCGCCAAGGCCTACGTTAGTGCTTCGAACGATCACGACCTATCGCGCATCGAAAAGATGTTGGCGGCGGATTGCGTCTACCAGTCAAGCGGTGTCGGCCAATATCAAGGTGTCTCGGACATCATTGCCATGATGCGGGACTTCTTCGGCACGTACCCCGATGTGCGCTGGCGGCCATCGGATTTCCATCTGCGCGCGCCCGAATGCGTCCAGTTCAATTTCATCATCGTGTTGCCAAAAGGGGAGAATTCCGGTGTCGAGCGGCTGTTCTTTGACGGCGAAGGTCGAATCCGGGGCATCCAGGTCGAACGCTAACGACCGGGCCGGCACCATCACTCCGACAAATTTTGCCAGCGCAAGATCAGTTCAGATTGAACCAATTTGACCCAATAACCATGCAACACACGGTTGAAGGTGAACAAGTTGTTCGTTTCTGACTGCTCCAGTAAGGACATCCCTGATCTGAGCGCGTGTCTCGAGCCTGGTCTTCGGCGCCGTGAGCTGCTGGAGTGTTGCATTTTGATTTGGAAGCAACCCTGCTTGTCCCGCAGCCCTCCCCGGAGAAGCCCTTTGGGACGGAGTGATTTTCCGGCATATCCAGCACATCGCTTCCTGGCCACATCCAGATACGGCTTTCGGACCAACACTTGACTTGAACGGAAACTCGCTCCGTCAGAATGGTTCCAAATCAACTTGAAACGCTCTAAAACACGCGCTGTTGTGCGAACGCGCTCTAGCC
>JAEKFU010000596.1 GCA_016522385.1 Pseudomonadota bacterium | reverse complement strand
GCTGGCAGGAATTGAGTGCCGCGGCTCGCGTCATGATGTTTTCAACCATGACATTGGCGCTCGCCGGTTGTGGCGGCGGGATTGACGTTGGCGGGCTGTTCTCTGATTCCGGGCCTGATGGGCAATCGCAGACGCTGCCGGGACAGGTCCAGCCGGCAAAGGTCGCGCTCCTCTTGCCGCTTACTGCGCAAGGCGAGGTTGGGCAAATCGGCCAGGCGATGAAACAGGCCGCCGAACTGGCCCTTTTCGACGCCGGTGACACCGGCATTACGCTGATCACTAAAGACACCCGTGGCAATGCCGATGGGGCCCAGGCTGCAGCGCAGGCCGCACTCGGCGAGGGGGCACAGCTTGTTCTTGGTCCGCTGCTGAGCTCGGAGGTCAAGACCGTTTCGCCAATTGCGAGCGGGCGCAATGTGCCGGTGATTGCCTTTTCCTCGGTCAGCGGGGTGGCCGGATCAGGTACTTATCTGATGAGTTTCCTGCCGCAGGAAGAAGTCGCCAACGTGGTACGGCACTCGTCCGCCTCAGGTTTGCGTAATATCGCTGCTCTCGTTCCGAATTCGCAATATGGCGCCACGGTCCAGGCGGCGCTTGAGGACTCAGCCAAATCCTATGGGGCAAATATTGTCTTGATCGAACGGTTCTCCCGAACCGATGCCGGCGTTGCCCGCCCGGCGCAGCGCGTTGCCCAGGCGGCCAGCGATCCAAGCCGGGGCATCCAAGCCCTGTTTCTGCCCGAGGGTGGCCAATTGCTAAGCGCTGCCGGAAATCAGCTGGCACAACATGGTCTGTCGACCGCAACAGTCAGGATCCTCGGCACCGGCCTGTGGGATGACCCTGCAACAGCGAACATTCCGATCGCTCAGGACGGTTGGTTTGCCGGTGTATCATCGGATTCGCTGAGGCAATTCGAGCAACGCTACCAGTCCACCTACGGCGGCAAACCACATCGTCTGGCCAGCCTCGCCTATGATGCAACAAGCCTTGCCATCATATTGTCGCGTGGCACCGAGCCCGAGCGCTTTGCCAGTAAGGCAATTACCAACCAGGAAGGTTTTCAGGGCGTCAACGGCTTGTTCCGTTTTCGCCAGGACGGCAGCATCCAGCGGGGCCTAGCCATCCTGTCGGTATCACCGGGCGGCAACACAGTAGTAGCACCGGCTCCGACGCGTTTCGGCAACGGGTTCTAGCGTGTCTTTCTCAAATGGTTCCAAATGAGAAAGACACGCTCTACTGGAATTCTCAGATTTAGGCGTACAAATCGGCACCGGCCTGTTCCCGACCAATACGTGACCTTGCCGGAAAATCGCTCCGTCAGAATGGTTCCAAACCAACATGAAGCGCTCTGGTAGTTACACGGCAAGAACATCGATTACGGCGTCCAGTACCATGCGGCCGGCCGGCGTTGCTGCAACGCGTCCCGGTGCCGGGGCAACAACCAACCCATGGTCGATGAGGTGGTCCAGTTTGTCGGTATCGATAGATGTTCCCGCGCCAAATTCAAGGTCCGCCAGCTCAATACCTTCGACCAGCCGCAGCCCCATGAGCAGGCGCTCACGGGCAGCATCTGTTGCGCTGATAGCAACCTCTTCGCAGATCCCGTGGCCGACCGCGACGACTTGACTTTGCCAGTCCTGTGGATCTCTCAGCGTGCTTACACCCACGCGCTGACCAGTAACATCAATCAGCCGGGAATGGGCGCCGGGACCGATCCCGGCATATTCGCCATAACGCCAGTACAGCATGTTGTGACGGGACTGTCGGCCAGGCCAGGCATGGTTGGAAACCTCATAGGCCGGCACGCCAGCAGCAACTGTCAGCTCCTGTGTGACGTTATAGAGATCGGCTGCCGCATCATCGTCCGGCAGAATCAGCTTACCCCTTGCATGCAGGCCAGCAAATGGTGTTCCCGGCTCAATCGTCAGCTGATAGAGCGACATATGTCCCTGCTGCTCGCTCAGCGCCTGCTGCAATTCAGCCCGCCATGCGGCCAACGACTGGTGGGGCCGTGCATAAATGAGATCGAATGACGTTTGTGGAAAGGTTTGCACTGCCGCCCTGAAGGCTTTCAGCGCTTCAGCCACGCTGTGCTGACGGCCCAGCATCTTGAGGTCGGCTTCATTGAGCGCCTGGACCCCAACCGACACCCGATTGACCCCGGCGATGCGGTAGCCACGAAAGTGGCTCGCCTCGGCGCTGGTGGGGTTTGCCTCCAGTGTGACTTCGGCGTTGCTGGCAATCCCCCAGTAGTCTGCGGCAGCATCCAGCACATCGCCGACCGTGTCCGGTGGCATCAGTGACGGCGTGCCGCCACCGAAAAATACGCTTGTTACCGTGCGCCCCTTTGTTCTCTGCGCAAACTGCTTCAACTCTCTCACCAACGCCTGGCCGAAGGCACCAGAATCAATTCCGCCATGCCGGACATGCGAATTGAAATCGCAGTATGGACACTTGGCCAGGCAGAACGGCCAATGCACGTAAAGCCCAAAACCAACGCGAGGTGTGTCGAGTTCAGCCTTTTTTTCCATTATCAAACATTGCCGCCATCAGCCGCCGAAAGGCAACGGCCCGGTGTGAAATTCCATGTTTAACATCCGGGTCCATCTCACCGAAGGTCACATCATAACCGTCTGGCAAAAACATCGGATCATAGCCGAAGCCCTTGTGACCGCGTGGCGGCCATACAAGCATTCCATCCACCCGACCTTCGAACACCCGCGTTTCACCATCCGGCCAGGCCATGCACAGCGCACACACAAATTGTGCCGACCTGGTCGCCGGCGACGTCGCTCCTGCCGCCTGCAACTTCTCCTCGACATTTCGCATGGCGAGCGCGAAATCACGGTCTGGACCGGCCCAGCGCGCCGAACGGATCCCAGGTTCACCGTCCAGCGCAGCAACGGCCAGCCCTGAATCATCGGACAGCGCTGTCAGTCCGCTGGCTTTGGCAGCCGCCCGTGCCTTCAAGCTGGCGTTTTCGGCGAATGTTTGGCCGGTCTCGTCAGGTTCTGGCAGTCCGAGTTCGCCCGCCGACACGGCAACAACCCCACAGGGTCTTAGGAGGTCGTTTATCTCGCGAATTTTGCCTTCATTGTGACTTGCGACGACCAGACGACTGCCGCTTTCCAAACGTCTCATGATGCACTAATCCGCCGCGTCGCGCTGTAGCTCCAGCAACTCCTTGATGCCACCCCGCGCAAGCCTTAGGAGTTCCATAAACATTTCTTCGCTAAACGGCTCGGCCTCTGCCGTGCCTTGGATCTCGACAATGCCGCCGGAGCCGGTCATCACGAAATTTGCGTCAGTCTGCGCCGCGCTATCTTCGGCATAATCCAGATCGCACACAGCCACACCACCATAGATGCCGCATGAAATTGCAGCTACCTGGTCGGTAATCGGATTGTTCTTTATCATCTCGCGTTGCATCATCCAGTCGATACAGTCACGCAAGGCCACATAACCGCCTGTAATCGCGGCGGTTCTGGTACCGCCGTCCGCCTGAATGACATCACAGTCGACGGTTATCTGAAACTCTCCCAATTGGTCGAGGTCGATCGCTGCCCTCAGTGAGCGGCCGATTAGCCGTTGAATTTCCAGCGTCCGGCCTGTTTGCTTGCCGGACGATGACTCCCGACGCATACGCTCGCCCGTTGATCGCGGCAGCATGCCATATTCCGCAGTCACCCATCCGCGGCCTAACCCCTTCATCCATGGAGGTACCCGGTGTTCCAGCGACGCGGTGCACAGTACATGGGTATTGCCGAAGCGGGTCATGCACGACCCTTCAGCATGGGCGGAAAATCCGCGCTCCAGCGTGATTTGACGAATTTCGTTGGCCTTCCGCTTCGATGGCCGCATTATGTCACACGTCCTGTTTCATTGCCGGAACTCGACTTCTAGCCTGTGATTGCCGACTTGTGCAATGATCGCGAAAGCGCAGCAATGAATTGACGCGAGCCTTGTGGCTTCCTAGATTCGGTGCGTTGCCCACTGTTGCGCGCTTGGAGATGCAATGGGTCAAGTGCTTTCTGGGTTGGCGGCTCTCGATGAACGCTCCCGGGAGATTTTCCGTCAGCTTGTCGACCGGTATCTGGAGACCGGCGAGCCGGTTGGTTCGCGGACCATCTCACGTGGCCTGACCGTCAACTTGTCACCGGCCTCGGTGCGCAACGTGATGGCGGACCTGGAGGATAGCGGCCTGATCGCCTCTCCGCATACCAGCGCTGGACGGATACCGACCGAACTTGGCCTGCGCTTCTTCGTCGATGCCATCATGGAACGCGGCTCCTTGTCGAGGGAGCAGCGCGAGGACTTTGACGCCCACATTTCACAGGTCGATCGTGAACAGCGTGTCGAGGATGTTCTAGCCGATGCGACAAATATATTGTCCGGCCTGTCACATTGCGCCGGGCTGGTCGTTACGCCTAAGGTCAACATGCGCCTACGGCATATCGAATTTGTCAGCCTGTCGCCCGGCAAGGCGCTCGTGGTACTGGTTGGCGAAGACGGAAATGTTGAGAATCGCGCAATCGATGTGTTACCGGGATTGCCCGCCTCGGTCATGTCACGCGTTTCAAACTTTCTCAACAGCCGTCTGCGGGGCAAGACCATCTCCGAAGTCCAGGCCTTCGTTGAGCGGGATATCGATATTCTCAAGCGCGAACTCGATGAGCTATCAGCGCGGGTTGTCGAGGCCGGTCTGGCGGTCTGGTCCGGCGCTGACGAGGACGATCAAAAGACTCTCATCGTGCGCGGTCGTGCCAACCTAATCGAGAACATCGAGGCGCTGGAAGATCTCGAACGCCTCCGCAAGTTGTTTGAGGATTTGGAACAAAAGCGTGAACTGACGCGCCTTTTGGGACTGGCTGAACAGGCTGAGGGAGTGCGCATCTATATCGGATCGGAAAACCAGCTTTTCTCATTGTCCGGTTCCTCGTTGGTCGTTTCGCCTTATCACGACAAGGAGCAAAATGTCGTCGGCGTGGTCGGTGTAATTGGCCCTACGCGTATGCATTATGCCCGTATTGTGCCCATGGTCGACTACACCGCCAAACTTGTTGGCCGATTGCTCTCTTGATTTTTTGCCAAGAACAACTGATATCCCGCTGTGATTTCTCGCAATCGGAAAAAACGCATGACTGAGAACGGTAAGACGTCCGCTGACAAGACTGAAAATGGGGATACTGCAGTGCGTACTGCTGAAGACGTTGTAGAACCCGATGAAACCCATCCCGCCGAGATTAGCGAGCTTGCAGAAGCGCTCGCCGAACGGGCTGAGGCCGACAGCGCTGAGGCCGCCGAGGAGTTCGAGCTCGACCCGGTTGAGCAATTGGCCAGTGAGAACGCGGCACTCCAGGACCGTCTGCTACGCGTTGCCGCGGACATGGAGAACCTTCGTCGCCGGACCGAGCGAGAAAAAGCCGAAGCCACGCTTTATGCCGCGAGCAATTTCGCCCGCGATATGCTTAGCGTAAGTGACAACATGGACCGTGCGCTCGAGGCAGTCAGTGAAGACCAGCGCAAGGCCGCCGATGAGATCACACGCACATTGCTTGACGGCGTTGAACTGGTGCGCCGCGAGCTGTTGAACACGTTTGAAAAGCATGGGATCCGGCGCATCGAGCCGATGGGCGAGCGGTTTGATCCCCATCTCCATCAGGCGATGTTTGAGGTCCCCGATCCGGAAACCGCAAGCGGCACTGTGTTGCAGGTTGTACAGCCCGGCTTCGTCATAGGCGAGCGGGTCCTGCGTCCGGCCATGGTCGGTGTCGCCAAGGGCGGCCCAAAGCCTGAGCGATCCGCCGCGCAAACCGACTCCCCACCAGAAGAGGCCTAGAGCCATACGTAACCACCGCCAAATAGTCATCGGGTGTCATCGCGTTACGCAACAGTGACTATTATGTCGCGCTTGGTCAGAACTGTTCACATTTGCGTTGCACCAGGCTGGACAATTGATAAAACGTCCGTGATGTTGGGCCTGTATGCGGGGGTTGGGCAAGCAGACGACCCTTCGCGCCGGACAACCTGGGGACAGCCGATTATCGGGAGGACGCGAGATGGCCGATTCAAAGACAGAGTACTACCAAGACAAAAAAGGCGAGTGGCGTTGGCGCAAGCGCTCAACGAACGGGCGCATTGTCGGCGCCTCTTCGGAGGGTTACCTGGCGCGGAAGGACTGTGAAAAGAACGCCAGACGCGACGGTGGCAAGGACAAGTGGGAATTCTACACCGACAAGCGGGGTGAGCATCGTTGGCGCGCCCTTGCTACCAACGGCCGTCAAGTGGGACGGTCGTCAGAGGGCTTTTCGTCAAAGAAGTCATGTCAGAACAATGCCAGGCTGAATGGTTGGCCCGGCTGATCCTGGAGCAAGTCGAAGAATTATGGACCCTCTGACCGGTGCCCGGCAGGGGGTCTTTCGATTGTGCTGTGTCGTAAGACCCGTTGCCTCATCTTGAGCAAGCTCGGCGGCGATGATGGCGTTCCAAGCTGTCGCAATCTGGAAGACCACAACATGACTATGCATGGCATGTTTCACTGGAACGAATTGATCACCAGCGATGTCCACGCGGTGAAAGAATTCTACGGCCTTCCCTGCTTTCGATATCATCAATGAGCGTCGACGGTGCTATCCGTCTGAAACTCACGTCAAACGTGGCCGCCGGTTTGTTCACGGTGACTTAGAGCTGTCCAAAAAAGTTGGCTGCAACGACCTGTGCCCATGCGGTTCCGGCCGCAGATTTCAAGCGCTGCTGCTTGAATACCGGCCGGCATGACCGCGTCAACCGGAATGACTATTTCTGGAGACTAAGAGGGTGCGGTCGGAGTTGGTTTGCACCCGACGCTAATC
>JAEKFU010000582.1 GCA_016522385.1 Pseudomonadota bacterium | reverse complement strand
GCGACAATGTCCTGTTCGGCTTCAATCTGCATGGCGAAGGCCGCAAGGAGATGAGCAGAACTGACAAGGACGCCATTGTCGAGTCGGCGCTCAGACAGGTGCTCCTGTGGGATGAGGTGAAGGACCGACTGGATCGGAAAGCAACGGAACTTTCTCTGGAAGAGCAGCAGAAGCTGTGCATTGCGCGCCTGATCCCGGTCAAACCTGTGGTGATGCTCATGGATGAGCCGTGCTCGGCGCTTGATCCAAATGGAACCCAGGCCGTTGAGGAATTGATCTGGGAACTTGCCGGCGACTACACCATTGTCATTGTCACCCACAACATGGCTCAAGCCCGGCGCGTCAGTCATGAATGCATCTTCATGCTCATGGGCAGGGTTATCGAACATGAGGCGACTGCGCGACTGTTCGTGACACCGGACAAGCGCGAAACCGCAGACTATATCGAAGGCCGCTACGGTTAGTGCCGGAAAGATGCCAGATTGGAATTGCTACGGGGCATCGCGCTGAGGGTGTACCTGCACTCATCGTTTGACCCAAGTCAACGAAGTCGCCTGGCAAGTCATTAGAATCTTCGGCAGGCAGTTGACTGCACCATCGTTTTCCGACCGGGATACACGTCTGTCAGGACAACGCGTCGCGGCAGGGAAGGCGTAAGGGTGCTTGCCTATTTGTTGGTAAGGGCGCATGCGAGAGACAATTTTCAACATTGCCGCCTACTGGAACCAATTGATCGGGTTTTTCTCGGTCGATATGGCTCGCTTGCTCGAGCCGGACATGATTGCCCGGCTGGTCCTGCAGCTGTTTCTGTTCGGATGCTCGGCCCTGTTTTCCGGTTCCGAAACCGCGCTGTTTTCCCTGTCGCGGCTTGATTTGCAGAAACTGCGCCGCGAACGCCACCCGAAATCGGAGACCTTGCACGCACTGCTCGACGAGCCGCGCAGGCTGATCATCTCCATCCTGTGCGGCAACGAGCTGGTCAACGTAGCCGCGACCATAAACATGGCCGGCATCCTATTTACGCTCTACGGCGCCGAACGGGCCGGCTGGATCACCATCCTCGTCATGTTCCCACTGCTCCTGCTGTTCGGAGAAGTCACCCCGAAGACGATTGCCGTGAGCAACCCCATCCGCATCAGCACAGGCCTCGTGGTGACGCCATTGGCGCTGTGGAGCCGCCTGATCACGCCGCTCAGGCGCGCCGTGCGGCTGGTGAGCGGCGGCATCACCACATGGATCGTCGGTGAAGAGCGGGCGCCGGAGAACATTCTGCGGGTCGACGAGTTCCGCGCCGTTCTGGAGGACGTGGCCGAAGAAGGCGTGCTGGACGCTACCGAGCGGGTGCTGATCGACAACCTGCTGGAAGCCGGTGAATCGGAGATCGTCGAGATCATGACGCCGCGAACCCGGATCGATTTCCTGGATGTCGACACGCCGGTGCCGGAGATGTTCGAGCAGTTCAAGGCGTTCCGGCATCCCCGCGTTCCGGTCTGCCGCGGCCGTACCGATAATTTCGTCGGCTTTGTGCATGCCGAGGACGTGCTCAAGCTGACCATGGACGGCGCCGATTTGAAGGCGCTTGAGCCCGCCGACATCATGCACCCGCCGGTCGTCGTGCCACCGACCAAAAATGTCGACGAGATGTTCGATTTCTTCCAGGCAAACAACGCCCGCGCCGCCATAGTGCTCAACGAGTTCGGCGGTGTCGAAGGCCTGATCACCATGCGCGACATCATCAAGTTCATCTTCGGCGAGATTTCCGAAAACGTCTCGAGCCAGGCCTATTACCAGGAAGACGATGCCAATGTTTACGAAGTTCCCGGCGATATGAAACTGACGGATTTCAACGATCTCACCAATTTCGGCATCGAGGACCCGCGGATGACGACCGTTGGCGGCGTAGTGTTTCGCCATCTCGATCGCCTGCCGCGCGCCAACGACACCGTGGTGGTCGACGGGTACGCGGCAACCGTTCTGGAGATGCAGGGCCACCGCGTGGCCAGCGTGCGCGTCGCCAAGAAAGTCGAAGACTCGGACATTGCCGCGTCTGCCGATGCAGTGGAGGGCTGAAGATGGATCCCGTTCTCGCCATCGTGCTTATGATCATCCTGTTGCTGCTGAAGGGCTTTTTCTCGGGCTCTGAAATCGCCTTGGTGAACGCCGATAAGTTCAAGCTGCATCATGCTGCCAAGCAAGGCAACCGGGGCGCCGAACTGGCCATTAAGCTGCTGCAGAAACCCGAAGTGCTGCTCAGCACGACGCTCGTAGGCACCAATATCGCAACGATCGCACTGACCACGGTCGGTACCCTGCTGATGATCGGCTGGTTCGGACACCGCGGCGAGCTCTATGCATTTCTGGCTTTCACGCCGCTGTTTCTTGTGTTGGGGGAAATCGTGCCGAAGAGCGTCTATCAACAAAAGACATCGAGCCTGACGCCGATCATCATCTTTCCACTGAACTGGAGCGCCAAGCTGTTCTATCCGGTGATTTTCGTGTTTTCGCGGTTGGCACGCTTCTGCGCGCGCTTGGCGGGCGCAGGCAAGATGGAGCAGGCCATGTTCATCACCCGCGAACAGTTCCGCACCCTCGTCGACATGGCCGAGCAGAGCGCAGCGCTGAGCGAAACCAACCGGGGCCGCATCCGGCGGGTCATCCGCTTCGCTGATACAACCGTCGCCGAGGCCATGGTTCCCATGGCCCATGTCATCTCCCTGAACCGGGAAAAGATCGGCAGGAAGAACATGCGCACGGTCGCTGAACTGGTGCGCAAGCACGGTTTCAACCGTTTGCCGGTCTACGAAAACAACACCTCCAACATCACCGGGATCGTCACCCTTACGACATGGGACATGTTGGCAGTTCATTCGAACAAGATGCCTATTTCGGGCATGATCAGGCCGGCGTTGTACGTTGCGCCCAATCAAACCATCGACAGCCTGCTTCCCGAGCTTCGCCAGCGCGACGACCACATGGCGATCGTCGTCAACGAATTCGGCTCGGCGATCGGCATGATCACCATGGAGGACATCGTCGAAGAGGTTCTGGGTGAGATCGATGTCGGATATGATTTCGAGGAGTACCAGCCGAAGCGGCGGCATGATTTCAACTCCATCGGCGACGACATCTACATCATGGATTCGCGGGTTTCCATTTCCGAGGCCAACGAAGTGCTCGGCGTTCATCTCCCGGCGACGGAATTCCACACATTGGGCGGGTTGATGATGGCAAGGCTGCGGCGAATTCCGCGCGAGGGCGATTATATTGTCGAACTAGGATATCGGCTGACCGTGGTCGAGGCCACCGACCGGTCACTGGTGAAACTGCGGGTCGAGCCTGCAGCCGGAGCCGAGGCCAATATCAAGGCCGAGGAATCGGAAAAATGTGCCATCCAGTGACCTGGAGGGGGAATTGTGGCACGATGGTGCACGATCGACAGAAGGCAGGAATGAGGCCGTCCGTCAGACACCTAATTCAAGGGAGGCGGCAGTGACCAAGAAGCATAAGCATAAGCAGAAGCCAAATTCATCGTCGAGCAAGACCAAGCCAGCGGGTGGGCAACCGGCTCAAGAAGCTCACGATCCCGTGCAACACCCTGACAAGGTCGGGGCAGACATCAAGGCCGACAAGTCCAAGATTCCGACCAAGATCTATGAAAAAGAACTGGCCAACCTCCAGATCGAGCTTGTGAAACTGCAGGAATGGATCAAGGCCAAGGGGCTCAAGGTGGTGGTCCTGTTCGAAGGCCGTGATGCCGCCGGAAAGGGCGGCACAATAAAGCGCATTACTGAGCCCCTCAACCCACGCATTGCCCGTGTCGTGGCGCTCGGAACTCCGACCGAACGGGACAAGACGCAATGGTACTTCCAGCGCTACGCGGCACATCTGCCGGCCGCCGGCGAGCTCGTGCTGTTCGACCGCAGCTGGTACAACCGTGCCGGCGTGGAACGGGTTATGGGCTTCTGCACGGATGAGGAGTACGAGGAATTCATGCGCTCTTGTCCGGAATTCGAGCGCATGCTGGTCCGCTCAGGGGTCAAACTGATCAAGTACTGGTTCTCGGTCAGCGACGAGGAACAGGAACGCCGCTTCCAGTCCCGTATCACTGATCCCACCAAGCGCTGGAAATTGAGCCCAATGGATCTGGAGTCGCGCCGGCGCTGGGTCGAGTACTCCAAGGCCAAGGATATCATGTTCGCGCACACCGACATCAAGCAGGCGCCCTGGTATGTCGTCGAGGCCGACGTCAAGAAGCGCGCTCGGCTCAATTGCATCAAGCACCTTCTCAGCCTCATACCTTATGAGGACTTGACGCCGGACCCGATCAAACTGCCACCCAGAACCGAAGACTGGAGTTATGTCCGTCCGCCGATTGAAGACCAGAACCTAGTGCCGGATCACTACGTGGACGACGATTAGCTCTAGCCACATACAGGGCACGTAGTCCCGAATATACCCTTGAGCGCAAAGAAGAACAGCATGGCCATGATGGCGCCGGCGGGAAGGGTTATCAGCCACGATGCGACGATATCCCGGATGACCCGAAGGTCTAAAGCGCCGACCCCCCGGGTCAGACCGACGCCCATCACCGCCCCTACGGCGATGTGGGTGGTGGAGACCGGGAGGCCGGTCTTGGATGCCAGCACCACGGTGGAGGCGGCCGCCAGCGTGGCGCAATAGCCCCGCGACGGGGTCAGGGCCGTGATCCCGCTACCAATGGTCTGCATCACTCTGTAACCCATGGTGGCCAGGCCCACCACGATGCCTATGCCTCCCAGTATGAGTATCCACAGAGGCAGCGCCGCTTTCTGGGTTACCTCGCCGCCCGATTCGACCAGGCTCACCACAGCTGCCAGGGGACCGATGCCATTCGCCACGTCGTTCGAGCCGTGCGCAAAGGCCATGGCGCACGCGGTGAACACCATCATGGGAATGAAAACCCTTTCCACCGCCGCGAACTGGCGCTCACGGTCAACGCTTTGCTCGACCGGCACCCGGTTGATCATCGTGCGGCCAATGAACGCGATCATCACGCCAAACAGGATCGCTGCGATGAGACTCTCCACCGGCGAAAAGTCGAGATTTAGATGCTTCAGTCCCTTGAACATGGTCACCAGGCTGACAATCCAGCCGACCAGGAACACGTAGAACGGGCCCCACTTCCTGGCATTGATGAAGGGCTGGTCCGTTCGCATGATGAGCTTTTGGATGCTCTGCATGAGCCAAAAGGCGAGGAATCCACCGATCAGCGGCGAGACCACCCAGCTCGCGGCGATCTGACCGATCTTGACCCAGTTCACGGAATCCAGCGCGATACCGACGACGGCGAAACCCACCAGCCCGCCGACGATACTGTGGGTAGTGGACACCGGCCA
>JAEKFU010000561.1 GCA_016522385.1 Pseudomonadota bacterium | reverse complement strand
ATTGCGCGATCTTTATGACTTTGCCCGCCTCGTCGATCAGTTGGACAATATCACCTGGTTTACCCGCTGTTGCGTGGCCACGGATATGATTGAGCCGGTCGATCTCGACATCAACACCGCCTATGCCATCGCCTCAGGCACCACCAAACATATCGGCACCAGCTTTGCCGTCGGTGAACATGTCGGGCCGGCCGTAGAGATGTTCGATCAAATGCTGGGCGGCGAAGGCAAGTTCCGCGCCCGGCCGTTCTGCAAGGCACACATTTCGCCGGTCGTTTCACCGCTCAACTATGGCGAAGACGCCGTATCGGTGGTGCTCGCATGCATCGAGCACAATATTCCGATTAACTCGATCATCGCTGCCCAAGCCGGCGCCACAGGACCCGCAACCCTTGCCGGCATGCTGGCACAATCGACTGCGGAAACTCTGGCCGGGCTGATCCTGGTCAACCTGTTCGCACCAGGCCATCCGGTGATTTTTTCGAACTGGCCCTTTGTCATCGACCTCAGGACCGGGGCCTTTTCCGGCGGCGGCGGAGAAATCGCAGTCCTCAACGCCGCCTCAGCACAGATCTCCAAGTTTTACGGCCTGCCGAGCGGCGTTGCGGCCTCTATGACCGATTCCAAGACAATAGATGCGCAAGCCGGCCTCGAAAAAGGCCTTACATCGCTGGCCGCCGGTCTCGCCGGGGCCAATATGGTCTATGAGTCCGCCGGCATGATGGCCAGCATCATGGGCGCTTCATTCGATGCCTTTGCCATCGACAATGAAATGCTCTCGTTCGTGCAGCGAATACTGCGTGGCATCGAGGTGACCGATGAGCTGCTGGGCTTTGATACCATCCGTGAAGCCGTCTATGGCGATGGTCATTTCCTCGGTCACGAGCAGACACTTGAGGCCATGGAACGCGACTACGTCTATCCCGAGATCGGTGATCGCGAAACCATCAAGGTCTGGCAGGAAGCCGGCGCCACCGATATGCAGGCCCGCGCCAGCCTCAAGGTCGGGGAAATCCTGAAGCATAACTATCCCCGCCATGTCCATGACACGGCCGATCAGGCGATCCGCAAGCGATTCAATATTCTTCTGCCGCGCCAGACGATGCAGGGTTGATGTCCGCCCCAATTTCGACGCGATGGACCTGCATCGCCGATTTCAGCCAGGGCACCGTTTCGCTGGCCTTGTCGATGCAGCGCTCTTCGATCATCGCACGGCACAGCTCGGCCAGATGTCGCGGCAGATCGCCGAGTTCGTTGCGCCGGGCCTTTAGCGACACCGTCCGGAAAAATCCGGCAAACGGCAGTGGATGCACGTCAATTTCGCCGTGAAAGCGCTTGCCGTGAAGATAACTCAGCGGTGTAGTAAGTGCCCATCCACCACATTCCTTGACCATGGCAAATACCGAATGCGACGAGGAAAACTCGAACCGGCGTTCCGGCGCCAACCGCAAACGACGCAAGTGCTGCTCGATGGACCGCCCCATGGGCAGACGAGATGGGTAACTCACGAACGGCACCGTCATAATGGTTTGCAACGGGTCGCTGTGAGTTGTAATGAGTCCTTTGGCCGTCACCAGGATGAATGGCTCTCGCAGCAATACGTGCCGTTCGCACCAGTCCTGCGGCTCATCGATGTCCGCTGCGACGATGATGTCAGCCGAACGAGCCTCAAGTGCTGCTTGATGTTCATCCGACCGCCCCGACCAGGCCTCGAACGAACAGCCGGGATACCGCCTCGTCAGTTCGCCAACCAAGTCCGGCGTCAGGGTCGCATCAAGATCGTCGATCATCCCTAGCCGCAGCCGCGGCAGGGACGAGAGTTGCAACTCCATCAACTTGGCACGTGCCAGGCCGATTTCATCGAGAATGTTTTGCGCGTGCGACTGCAACAGGATGCCCGACGGCGTCAGGGCAATCGGTCGCGCCGACCGGTCAAGCAACCTGGTGCCGAGCGTCGCCTCCAGATTGGAGATCTGCTGCGATACGGTCGACGGACTGGCTTTCAGCCGGGCTGCTGCCGCCGCCACGGAACCGGTTTCAATGACAGCAGTGAACACTTCGAGCGCTCGCAATGTCAGTTTGTCGAATGTTTGCATACTGGATTGTCCGTCAATTCAACGTGTTGCCTGGTGCCGGAAACCATTGCAATCATAACAAAGCTTTGCTGGCAATGCCCTGACTGCCACCGTAAGGTGCATCTGGCGTCTGTATGGAGTTCCACTCACATTAAGGCATTTTTTTTACACCTGCAGATGACCAGTCCGGACGTGATAGTGGCCAATGCAGGCACTCAATCGTATGAACTTTTTCACGGCGAATATACCGGCGATCCTGCTGACAGCTCTGATCTCCCTGATCGGATCCGCCTCCTCATCTGCCGAAGCCGAAGACCTGACTGTCGAGCTGGAGCTTGTGCTCTCGGCGGACTCGTCCTCCAGCATCAAAGGTGGCGAGTTCGACCTCCAGGTTAAGGGTTATGCCAACGCATTCCGCGATCCAGGTGTCATTGATGCAATCGTCAATCTGGGTGGCAATGGCGTCGCCGTGACGTTTGTGCAGTGGAGCGCCAGCTTCCAGCAAATTGATACGGTCCCCTGGACCCATATTCGCACACACGCCGACGCCGAAGCATTCGCTGACGCCATTGAGAAGCAAGCCCGCCGCTTCATCGGGTTTTCTACCGCCACTGGTGCAGCGATGGAACATGCTGCGGAACTGCTCGATGACAACGACTATCGCGGCGCCCGGCGTGTGATCGACATATCGTCTGACGAGCACTCCAACGAAGGTGCACACCCTAGGCACAAGCGCGAGGCGATCATCGCCAGCGGCATTACAATCAACGGCCTTGTGGTGCTGGACGATGATGATGAGTTGGAAAAATACTTTTGGGCAAACGTCATCGGTGGCGAGGATGCATTCGTGATGGCTGTGGACAACTACAAGGATTTTGCTGAAGCCATCAAAATCAAGTTGATCCGGGAAATCACCTCCGAACCCGTTGCAGCACGCCCGTTGCGGGGGGAAAAAGTGACGGCCACCTTTCCCCATCCCGCGGATAAGCGTTAGACTTCACCCATCTTGCGCCGGTACATGCCTTGGATGACCCGGTCGATTACCATGGCGCAGAAAAGGATCGCGAGACCCGCCAGCATTCCTTGACCCTTCGCAGCGTATTGCAGCGCCTCAAGGATATTGGCACCAAGTCCACCGGCACCGATCAGCGACGCAATCACGACCATCGACAGGCACATCAGAATCGTCTGGTTGATGCCGGTCATGATCGACGGCATCGCCAGCGGTATCTCGACATTGGTCAACAACTGCCACTTGGTACAGCCGAACGCCACCGCTGCCTCCTTGGTTCCCTCCGGAACCTGGCGCATGCCAAGTGCAGTCAGGCGGATCACCGGCGGCATGGCAAAGATGATTGTCGCCAACACCCCCGGCGGCTTGCCGGTACCAAAAAACGCGATAATCGGGATCAGGTACACGAAAGCCGGCATGGTCTGCATGAAATCCAGGACCGGCAGCGCAATCGCATAGGCGCGCGGCTTCTTACCAAACCAAATACCCAACGGAATGCCGAACAACAGGCACAGGAAGGCCGCCGCGCCGAGCAGCGCAACGGTGATCATCGAGACCTCCCACAAACCCATCATGCCGAGATAGGCAAGCGATGCCGCAGAAAACACCGCCACCCGCGGCCCGGCCAGCCGCCAGGCCATGACGATAATCACCAGCATCACCACTGGCCAGGGGGTCGACACGAGAATGATTTCTAGCCCGTCTAGAACCGCCTTGATGCCACGTGTGACACCCTTGAAAACATCCCCAAAGTTCACGGCAAGCCAGTCGAACCCGCCTTCCATCCAGTTCGCAGTCGGTGTGAACCACTGCTTCTGGAAGGGAAACTCGGTCAGGCGAATGTCGGGCTTGGAGACGGTGAACCGGTACAGCGTCAGTGGCCAGATTCCGAGCAACAGGAAAGCGCCAAAAGCTGCGCTGGCCCAGTTGGTGCCCTCCTGCACAGTGGGCCTTGCACGCCAGCGCAGATACTGCTTCTCGTAGGCTATATTGGCATAGAAGCCTTCGATGACCTTGACCACCGCGACCAAGACGAGACCGACAATAAGAATTGTCCACGCTTCAGCGGCAGCCGCCTCGGCGGCTTCCTGCGCCTTATCCGCCGCCTTCCTGAGATTTCCCGCAACCGTCAGGGCCGAATTGGCGCCTTCCTGGTCGCCTTTCTGCAGGAGCTCCTTGGCCTGCTCTTGGCGTTTGCTGACCAGGCCCTCAAGCCGCTCCCAGCGGGCCATCTGTGCAGCCCCCAAGTCGCCCCACAATCCGCGTCCGACCTGAACCAGAGCAAACAACTCGATGACAAGAAAGGTCCAGAAGAACCCCCACAAGCCGCGCCAGGCACCCCACAGAGGACCAAATATGGCTGCCATCGTGTTCCAGGAACCGGCAAAGCCGGTCTTGCCCTGGATGCGGGCAAATTCCGCAGCATAGTATTCTTCGTTTTCCTTGACGAATTCGCCGATCGATGCGTCAAGCGATTTCGGTCCGAGTTCCAGGCCGGTGTCTGTCATGCCTTGCCTCCCTGGATGCCTTTGAGCAGGGTTGATTTGTTCACCACGCCGACATCCTTGCCCTTGTCATTCTGGATAACGATCGGCTGCTTGGTTGTCGTTGCAATATCAATGAGATGATCGAGATCGGTATCGTGCGATGTTCTCGGTGACTTAGCGAGATCTTCGCCGCGCGCTGGTTTGTAACTCGAGATGTCCTCCATGATGGAATGAGCAAACACCAGCTTCAGCTTGGAGATACCTTCCACGAAGTCCTCTACATAGTCATCGGCCGGCTTGGTGACGATATCCTCTGGCGTACCGATCTGGACAATCACGCCGTCTTTCATAATGGCAATGCGATTGCCGATGCGGATTGCTTCATCGAGATCGTGGGTGATGAAGACCGTGGTCTTATTCAACTCGGCTGAAAGTCCCATGAACTGATCTTGCAACTGCCGCCGGATCAGCGGATCAAGCGCTGAGAAAGGCTCGTCCATCAGCAGCACTTCCGGATCGGACGCCAACGCCCGGGCCAGGCCGACACGCTGCTGCATGCCGCCGGACAATTCGCGCGGGAACCGGTCTTCATAACCGTCAAGGTTGACCATGCTCAAACAGCGCTGCGAGACATCCCAACGTTTCGACTTCGGTTCACCGCGCACTTGCAATGGAAATCCGACATTGTCGCGCACTGTTCGGTGCGGCAACAGCGCCATATGCTGGAACACCATGCCGATATGCATCGCCCGCATCTCGCGCAGCTCCTCACCGCCAAGCGCCAACATGTCCTTGCCAAGCATGGAGATTTTGCCCGCAGTCGGTTCGATCAGCCGATTGAGATGGCGCACCATCGTCGACTTGCCGGAGCCTGACAGGCCCATCACACAGAATATCTCGCCGCGTTTTACCTCAAAGGTGCAATCGGCGATACCGACCACACAACCAAATTCATTGAGCACCTCCGGTTTGGTTAGCCCGCGTTCCTGCACCGCCGCCATCGCTTCGTTGGCGCGGTCGCCAAAGATCTTCCACACACCGTCAAGTACGATTACGTCCTCAGACACAAGACCCCTCCCCTTGATTTGAACCGCCCGCCTTCGCGTCAGGTGGCTAAGGCTCAGTGACCCCGCTCAACAGGGTTCGGGCGGCGCGGCAGCAGAACCGCACCGCCGAAACATTTCCGTCGGCCTACTTCAGCCAGCCGTCTACAGTGGCTGCATTGTCGGCAACCCATTTCTTGGCGAAATCCGCAGGATCCTGCTTTTCCACCACCAGGGCAAAGGTCATTTTGGAAACCGTGTCGGTGTCCAGCTTTACCTTGGACAGCAGTTGAGCGGCCGCCGGTTGGGAACTCTCAAGAGCCGCAGCATAGTGAATGTGCAGATAAGCCAGATCCCAGGCAACGCCGGCGCTGGACTTCTCCAGCCATTCCGGATCGTCGGTCGGCTGGATCACGTTCCACTTGGCCTTATCGTATTTCGGCTCTTCGAGAATAACCAGCTCGTGCAGTGCAAACATGTGATGCGGTGTGTAACAGAAGAACACAATCGGCTTTTTCTGCGCGACCGCATTGTCAACCTCGGCCAGTGCCAGTGTCTCGTCCATTTCCTTCAGTTGCATAGTCTCGGAATAACCATACGACTTAGCACGGATCTTTTCGACATTTGTCGAGGCCCAGCCTGCAGCACCGATCCAGATTTCGCCCTTGCCGTCACCATCGGTGTCGAACTTCGAGGCCATATCAGGATTGGTCAGTTCCGACAGCTGCTTGATGCCGGTCGACTCGGCCGTGTGCTTAGTAACGCACATGCCCTGGAACGCGGCAATGCCGTTCGGGTTGACCTTGACGGTCTTTTTGTCTTCAACGTATTTCTTGTTCAGATTGGCCTGGTTCGGCAGCCAGACTTCCGGATGAACATGCATGGCGCCTGAATCCATGGCTTCAAAAACCACCGGGTTGGTGCCGTTCTGCAGTTCCACAGTAAGACCCAAATTGTCTTCCATAACGGTCTTGATCACATGCGCGGTAACACGCACGGACGGCCAGTTCGGCACACCGATGACCACATCGGCAGCTTGCGCCGTCGACACTGCCATGGTGGCCGCAACGGCGCCTGCCATCGCAAATGACATCAAACGTTTCATAGAGTAACTCCTCCCTTGATCGTCACGCTGTGCAACACAGCATTGGCCCAGGCAATCCATCATGGATCAGCCTAGCCAAGCCCTCACAGCAGGCTTCATCATAGACAGCTAAATGCGCTAGTGCCAATTCTTTGCAACCAACCGGTGCAGATTCTCTAAAATTTAAGTTAACCGTCGAATTTTTCGAACACGTCCCGGATGATCGTCCCGACCTGTCGGCAGTCCTCAAGACTGAAGGTGAGTGGTATCCGCATGTCGCAAAGCTTGGCAAGAATTCGGTCGGTCCGTGGCAGCGACTGCGGCTCAAGATAGTGCCAGCTGTCGTGTCGGCTCGTGTAGCCCACCGGTTCGGCAGCCCCGAACCATTTGATCTCCACACCTCTGTCAGCGCAGCGTGCAATGAAATTCGGAATGTCCGGTAAATCAAGTCCCTCTACCAGAAACTGGATCGAGCTACCGACAAATCTTTCCTTTGCCGGGCGCGTCGGCACGGTTAACCCATTCGTTCCACGCAGGGCATCTTCAACGGCGCGATAACGCGCGTTCCAGCGCTCACACTGCTCGTCGAGCAGCGCAAGTTGCGGACGCAAGATGGCTGCGCGCAGGTTGTCCATCCGTCCGGAATAATTCGGTGTTTCGAACCGGATCGTCTTCAGCAATTCAGGCTCAGGTGCCGCGCCATGACGTTCATAAAGCATATACGAACCCGAATGTATGATTGCCCGCGCCATCAGCTCGGCATCGTCACTGGTGATGAAACCGCCCTCACCTGAATTGATATGCTTGTACGTCTGCATGGAAAAGCAGGCTGCCAGCCCAAAACTCCCACTTTTCCGGCCGTTCCACGACGCCCCCATCGTGTGTGCGCAATCCTCGATCAACCGCACGCCATGCCGGTCGAGGACGAGCGACAGCGCATCCATGTCCACCACATGCCCGCGCATATGTGACAGCAGCAGCATCGTCGAGCCGTACTCGGCAATCTTGCGCTCGAGGTCGTCAATATCGATCACCAGCTCTTCGGTAACTTCAACCAGCACCGGGTTGCCACCGGCATTGTCAATTGCCCCAGGCACCGGCGACAGCGTGAATGCGTTGGTCAAGACGGGCTCACCCGGCTTCAGCCCGGCGCTCTTTAATGCCACATGCATGGCATAACCGCCGGAAGCGCAGGCTAGACAATACTTCGCGCCCATATACTGGGCGTATTCGGCCTCCAGCAAGGCAGTCTCCGACGCCTCGCCGTTGACGATATTGTAGCGGTGCAGCCGGCCGGAACGCATTACCGCCACCGCCCGTTCGATCGCTTCTTCGGGAATAGGCTCCTGCTGTGTGAAACTGCCGCGAAAATCGTTTGTCAATGAAGGATTCCTACCTATTGATTTGCCCGTTACGGGCAGCCCGCCGGCGGCGGTTGTCCCGGCGCGCACGCGGCGCTTTTGTTGAGCCAATTTTATAGCGCTGCCACCCTGTCGGCAATGCCGCATCACCGGCCACAAGTCCATCAAACGCGACCCGGATTCTACGATCGGTCCCAGCATCGAGTGCCCAGCGATTTGGTTTTGACAGGATATCAAAGGCCCGGTTCATCGCACGCTGATGAGCGCTTGAGGCACCTTCCTGTTCCCACTGTTCACGCAATTTGCGGTCGGCAACCTCGGGCATAAAAGTGGCGGTGTTCATGCGCTGCAGCGTCGTCGGATTTGCTGCAAACATGCCAGCTGGCCCGGTCGCCTTGATTTCGCCCAGAGACATCGTCTCTGTGCCGAAATCAAATCCTGATCGCACCCGCTTGATCATTTGGGCAATTTCGTTGTCGATCACCAGCTGGCCGAAGTCAAATGACATAAGCGCATCGAGCAG
>JAEKFU010000558.1 GCA_016522385.1 Pseudomonadota bacterium | reverse complement strand
ATACGGCACCGGCCTGCCATCTGGCCGGTGCCATGTGCGATGCGACTTAGACTAGTGTACTGCGGCGCCGGCCGACCCCCAGACATAGATGCAGGAGAACAGGAACAGCCAGACTACGTCAACGAAGTGCCAGTACCACGCGGCCGCCTCGAACCCAAAGTGTCGTTCCGGTGAGAAATGCCCGTTGAGCGCCCGGAAAAAGCAAACGATCAGGAAGATTGTACCGACGATCACGTGAAAACCATGGAAGCCGGTCGCCATGAAGAATGTCGAGCCGTATATATTGCCGCCGCTATCGGACTTGAAGGCAAAGGCAGCGTGGCCATATTCGTAGGCCTGTACTGCAGTGAACAGCAGACCCAGCAGAACCGTCAGGCCCAATCCCCAAACCAGGCCCTTGCGGTCATTGTGCAGCAGGGCATGGTGCGCCCACGTGACCGTCGTGCCGGATGTCAGCAGGATTATGGTGTTAAGCAAGGGCAAATGCCAGGGGTCAAAAGGCTCGATCCCTTTAGGCGGCCACTGGCTTCCCGTCAGCTCGACCCGGGTCGCTTGAATGGCCTCATCGGCGAATAGCGACGCCTCAAAGAAGGCCCAGAACCATGCAACGAAGAACATCACTTCGGACGCGATGAACAGGATCATGCCGTAGCGCAGATGAAGCTGCACGATCTTGGTGTGGTCGCCGGCATCGCCTTCCTTGACAATGTCGCGCCACCACATGAACATGGTGTAGAGTACCCCAACCAGGCCGATCAGCAGCAGCACGGGCCCGGTAAGATCGATACCAAACAGCACCAGTTCGTCGTCATTGAGCGCCCGCATGTAGGCGATACCACCGATCGCCATGAAGAATGCGGCAACAGCGCCGATCGCCGGCCATGGGCTCGGATTGACCAGGTGATAATCATGATTTTGCGTGTGGCTGTCAGCCATATTCCCCTACTCCATTCCCATTTCAGCGCTGCCGCTATCGGACAGCATGTGAAAGACTTCAATTGACAGCGCCTGAGGGCGCTATATCCCCATCCCGCTGCGTGGTGGTGTCGGCTAGGCCCGTTGTCTTGACCGGCTGCGCTACCGGAAAAAACGTATAGGACAGTGTAATCGTCTTGAGCGCCTTCATGTCCTCATCGTGCTCTATGTCGGGATCGATAAAGAACATCACCGGCATATCGACGGTTTCGCCAGGTTTCAGCGTCTGCTCGGTGAAACAGAAGCATTCGACCTTGCTGAAATAGATGCCGGCGCTTGGCGGTGAAACGTTGAAGGTGGCTGTTCCGGTGATCTCGCGGTCGGATGTGTTCGTCGCGCGATAGAATGCCAGACCCTTTTCGCCGATCTTCAACGTGACCTGGCGCTGTGCCGGGGCGAATTCCCACGGTAGCGATGGGCCCGCATTTGCGTCAAACTGGACCTTCATTTCGCGATCGAGAATGCGGTCGGCCGGTGCATCGGCGCGTTGTGTCGTTCCGCCAAAACCGGTGATCTGGCAAAAGATCTGGTACAGCGGCACGGCGGCATAAGACAGCCCGAGCATGCCGGCGACCAAGGACAGGCAGATGACGGCAATGCCGGCATTCTTGCGTTTGCTGTCGATCGGCTTGTCGGTCACGTCGTGGAAGTTCCTCAAAATGTACGGTCAGCCACATTGCCGCCAAGGCGGACAATTGTTGTGATGTAAAACAGGATCATCAATGCAACCAGCACCAGAGCAATCGCAATCGAGCGTTTGCGGCGCGCCGCCAATTCCTCTTTGGTCCACTGGTGTCGGGTCATCTAGGTCGCTCCTCTTTTCAACCGGCAAAGGCCACAGGCAACCGGGAAGCGACATGCTCGATCAGCAAGACGGCAAAGACGCTGAAAAGGAACACTATCGAATATCCGAACAGCTTTCTTGCCGACCGTTCGGCAACTCCGCCCTCGCGGTCGACATAGACACGCCAGGCGAACCAGGCAAATGCCGTGCTTAGTGCCAGGCCGGCCACCAGGTAGAACCATCCGGCAAATCCCAACAGAAACGGCGACAGTGTCACAGGGACTATTGCCAGCGCATAGATCAGAATTTGCCGACGGGTCTCATCGGGACCGGCAACAACCGGCATCATCGGGATACCGGCGCGCTGGTAGTCACTGGTGCGGAACAATGCCAGCGCCCAGAAATGCGGTGGTGTCCACATGAAGATGATCAGGAACAGCGACAGGCTGACGAGATCGACGCTGCCGGTAACCGACGCCCAACCGACGACAGGCGGAAAGGCACCAGCTGCACCACCGATGACAATGTTCTGCGGAGTCGAGCGTTTCAGCCACATCGTGTAAATCACGGCATAAAAAAAGATCGTGAAGGCCAGCAGGCCGGCAGCCGCCCAATTAACGAGAACACCGAGCATCAGCACCGAACCGACTGACAACATCATGCCGAAGGACAATGCCTCGCCCGGTTGGACCCGGCCGGCCGGCACCGGCCGCGATGCTGTGCGCCGCATCAGGCGGTCAATGTCGGCGTCGTACCACATGTTGAGCGCACCAGACGCGCCGGCACCGACCGCGATGCACAACAGAGCAATTGCGCCCAGCCAGGGGTGAATTCCGCCTGGAGCAACGACGACACCGACAAAGGCCGTGAAGACAACCAGCGACATCACCCGCGGTTTCAGCAGGGCGAAATAATCCGCCACCGAGCCGCCAGCGGCGAAATTACCGAAGCTCGAACCGCCGGCGCAAACCTCGATATCTATACTGCTGTCGCTCATCGTTTTCCCGAATCGGCCGACAAAGAACCACTACTTGATCGTCGGTAGCGTGTTGAACTGGTGGAAAGGCGGTGGTGACGGCAGTGACCATTCCAGTGTGGTGGCCGCCTCGCCCCAAGGATTGTCGCCAGCGGCCCGTTTCTTGGCAAATGCTTCGTACAAGCCATAAAGGAAGAACAGCATGGCAACGGTCTGAAGATACGCACCATAAGATGACACGGCGTTCCAGCCTGCAAACACTTCGGGATAGTCAACGTAGCGGCGCGGCATGCCCGCCAACCCGAGGAAGTGCTGCGGGAAAAAGATCAGATTCACGCCGATAAAGGTGATCCAGAAATGCCACCGGGCGATTGTCGAATTGTACATGTAACCGGTGATTTTCGGGAACCAGTAATACCAGCCGCCAAAGATTGCAAATACCGCACCGAGCGATAGCACATAGTGGAAATGCGCAACAACGTAGTAGGTGTCATGCATTGCGCGGTCGACGCCGGCATTGGCGAGCACGACGCCGGTAACACCTCCCACAGTGAACAAAAAGATGAAGCCAATCGCCCAAAGCATCGGTGCGCGTAGCTCGATCGAGCCACCCCACATGGTGGCAATCCAGGAAAAGATCTTCACACCGGTCGGCACGGCGATAACCATGGTCGCGGCAACGAAGTAAGCCTGGGTATTAACCGACATGCCGACGGTGTACATATGGTGTGCCCATACGATAAAGCCGACGATACCAATCGCCACCATGGCATATGCCATACCGAGGTAGCCGAAAACCGGCTTCTTGGAGAACGTTGAAACGATCTGCGAGATGATGCCGAAGCCGGGAAGGATCAGAATGTAAACTTCGGGATGTCCGAAAAACCAGAACAAATGCTGGAACAGGATCGGGTCACCGCCGCCTTCCGGTGTGAAGAAGGTGGTGCCGAAGTTGCGATCGGTCAGCAGCATTGTTATTGCACCGGCCAGTACCGGCAGCGACAACAACAGCAGAAAGACGGTGACCAGGATCGACCAGACGAACAACGGCATCTTGTGCAGCGTCATGCCCGGGGCACGCATGTTGAAAATCGTCGTGATGAAGTTTATCGCGCCGAGGATGGATGAGGCGCCGGCCAGGTGCAGGGCCAGAATGGCGAAATCCATAGCCGGCCCGGGCTGCCCGTATGTCGACAATGGCGGATAGATGGTCCAACCGCCACCGGTGCCTGTGAAGCCGGTCGGTCCCGGCACGAACATCGACAGAACCAGCATCAACAATGCTGGCGGCAACAGCCAGAACGAGATATTGTTCATGCGCGGGAAGGCCATGTCCGGCGCGCCGATCATCAGCGGTACGAACCAGTTGCCAAAACCGCCGATCAGGGCCGGCATGACCATGAAAAAGATCATTATCAGACCGTGTGCCGTCGTGAACACGTTATACATGTGTTTGGCGGCATCTTCGGGAGCATCGGCCTGCATGATATAT
>JAEKFU010000333.1 GCA_016522385.1 Pseudomonadota bacterium | reverse complement strand
AGACATCGGCCTTGACCACCCGGTAGCGTTTCGACTGGGTGGCAAAATAACGGGCCATGAACCGGCGCACGCCGCGGTAATAGGCTCCGCGTTTTGATCTCGGCAGTTGGCCGCGATACCGGCCAAGCGAGTAGTTGGCGATTTCGGCGACGTCGGCATGTTTGCGGATCACATTGGAAAAGCTGGATATTGTGCCTGTGCGTTGCGCGGCAATCAGATCTTTGGCGACCTTTTGCATGTATTTGGCGGCTGGATGGTGAGAAGACTTTTTGGCGGCGATCGCCATCGGCGGGACTGCAGCGCTCAAGAAAGCTGCGCTTATCGCAGTTAAGAGAGCTCGCCGGCTTGTCATCCGATGTGGCACAAATTTAATCCGTCTGTCAGGCCGTCACAGGTTACACGGTAATGAGCCTGGGAACCGTTCGTCAATGTGTCCACGCTCACAATATAGTGCGACATGCATCTTGCCTTGTCCTTTTTGCGTCAGGACCGGCCCGCTGCCGGACTAGCGCGACATGAATTTCGATCAACTGTTGGCGTGCAGGTGATCCAGAAGCGCGTTGAAGTCGCCCTTGTTCTTGTTCAGGACCGAGACGAATTTGTCCCGGAGCCGCAAGCTCAACCAGATACCGCGAAAGTTGATATCGGCGATCTTGCGGTAATTGCCGGAAATCCGCAGCCGCCAGCGCAATTGTGTGTTGCCGCCGTCGGCGAGACTGACGGCACTGTCGACCAGCACGAACTTGCCGTTCTTGCGCGATGCCTTGATCTTGAGACCCGAGCCGACGAAATCGTCAGCGTAATATGTAAACAGGCCCGCAACGTAATTGAGAACGGCCCGCTTGTAGTCACGGCGCAGGTGTTTGGGCAACTTGGCCCGGTAGCGGCCGAGTGCGAATCGGGCGATCCCGTCAATATCTGAATTGCGCAGCAGAAGCTTGGCCACGTCGTTGCGCAGTGCCGCGCCACGGCGTCCGCTATTGGCCAGTGAGATAACGTCGTTGGCAACGGCGGCGACGTGTTTTTCCTGCGGTGTCATGGCATATGACACCTGCGGGATCGGCAGCGTCGCGGCAAACACCACGGCGGTCAGAATCATTGCAGCCCGGCAGGAAAGCCGGCGTTTACGAGTTGGGATCAGCATTGCGATTCCTTCGTTAACGATTTGGGCGTTAGCAGGGATGGAAACCTGTAAACTGTGTCCGAATTTTGTTGTTATCAGCTAGTTGCTGCAGACAATTGACGTTTTGTAACCGTTGAAGCGTAATCGTCTGGTTAACATTCCCCGCCTATTGATGTTTTTATATGTACATGTTCGTAAATCAATTGCGGATGACGGTGCAGGGGTGACAATGGAGACCATACTGGCAGGTTTGCGCGCAGCCGGAGAAAGCACGAGGCTCAGGTTGTTGTTTGTGCTGTCGCATGGCGAGCTTAATGTTACCGAACTGACCCAGGTGCTGCGGCAGAGCCAGCCTCGCATCAGTCGGCACCTGAAACTGATGGCCGATGCCGGTTTGCTGGCGCGGTACAAGGAGGGCAGTTGGGTCGTGTTCCGTTTGCGCGAAACCGGTGATGTCGGTCGGTTGGCCCACACCATCGCCAGCTTGCTGGACGAAAATGATCCGGTGCTGCGCGGTGATCTGAAACGGCTCAATGAAGTGCTTGAAGAGCGTGCGCAAAGGGCGGCGGACTATTTCCGCCGAAATGCCGAGAATTGGGATGCGATCCGCAACCTGCATGTCTCTGAAGACAATGTCGAAAGGGCGATACTTGAACTGGCGGGCGATGACACGGCCGAATTGCTGCTTGATTTGGGGACCGGCACCGGACGGGTGCTTGAGCTGCTTGGCGGACGGGCCAAACAGGCCATCGGCATCGATCTGAGCCATGACATGCTTTCGGTGGCGCGATCCAATTTGGCCGCATCGGGTCTGAAGAACACCCAGGTTCGGCACGGTGATATCTTCTCGTTGCCCTTCGATGATGGCATCGCGGATATCGTTGTTGTGCATCAGGTGCTGCATTATCTCGACGATCCGGCGCAGGCCCTGGCAGAAGCAGCTCGTGTTCTCAGCTCGAGCGGACGACTGCTGATCATCGATTTCGCGCCGCACAAGTTGGAGTTTCTTTACGAAGATCATGCCCATCGCCGGCTTGGCATTTCGCCGCAGGACATGCATCGCTGGCTGGGCAAGGCCAAGCTGGAAGTTGTGCACGAACGGCTTCTGGCGCCGCCCGAAAAGAACGGTGAGCAGGGGCTCACCGTCTCGATCTGGCAGGCAAGAAAGCAATCCAGTTAAATCAGGTTGCAGCTACAGATGGCTGTCGCCGGTTCCGTTTCACGTCAAGTTTCGGTGATACTCGTTGGCTCTTCCGACGCAGTCGAGCGTCTTAACCACATTGCACATGCGTTCAAGCCTAGGGCAGGCTGAGAACAATGTCGGCGCGTCTGGGTGCCAGTGGGCGAGCATCGCAGCATAGATGTCGGCTAGCGACCAGGTTTCGCCGAGCAAACATGTCCGGCCGCTGAGCGCTGCATTCAAAATCTGGAACTGCTGGTTCATGTCATTCAGTGCAGCAGCCCTGATTCCAGCGGCTCCTGCTGGGCCGTCGGTGTGCCGATCAGCATAGTAGAAGCGCAGATCTGCCATATAGAGATTGGCAGCACAGAACACTACCCAGCGCAGGTAGTGCGGACGTAAAGGAGATTTCGGCGGAGGGCACAATTGCGCTTCGGGGAACACATCGCCGAGATGGATCACGATTGCGGCGCTTTCGGTAATGACAGTTTCATCAGGAAGCATGAGAGCAGGTACTTGGCGCAAAGGGCTCAGGCTGGTGAATTCGCTGGTGGAATGGTCACCTTTTTCCTTATCGATCGTAACGATCTCATAATCAGTTCCGGCTTGCTCCAGGGCTGCCTGAACTACAAATCCACCCGTCTCAGGACGGGTGTAGAGCACATGCATGATCGATCTCCCTATTGAGCCTGTGTGCATGGGCCAGCAATGCCACCGGACTTGCCCAAGCGCAAGCAACCAAATTCTTCGTGCATCGAGCGCAAAAAGGGTATTACCTGGTTCGATTGATCTGCGTTCGTTGGGTGCGATGCGATGGCTGACGGGCTGCGGGCTCCAGCTCGCGCATTGAATTACCGACAGGGTGTGCTTCTGGTTCTGCTGGCCGGGACCTGCTGGTCGATGATGGGACTGGGCATTCGGCTAATGCTGGAAGCGACTGTCTGGCAGATCCTGTTCTACCGTTCCCTGGCACTGGTGCCGTTCCTGTTCGTGGTGATCGTGATTAGAAGCGGTGGACAGCCCTTTGCGGTCATCCGCTCGGCCGGCATGTCGGCGGTGTCTGGTGGGCTGGCTCTCGTTGCTGCGTTCGCCGGCGGTATCTTTGCGATCCAGTCGACAAGCGTTGCCAATGCGATGTTGCTGTTCGCCGCCGCGCCATTCTTTGCCGCCCTACTCGGCTGGGTGCTTCTGGGTGAGGTGGTTCGGCGGACAACCTGGATCGCAATTGCTGTCGCTCTAGTCGGAATTGTCGTCATGGTTAGGGGCAGCGTTGCGGTTGGTCATTGGCTTGGTGATGCGATGGCGTTGTTGTCCGGTTTCGGTTTTGCGGTATTCACCATTGCGTTGCGATCCAACAGGTCGCAGGACATGTTGCCGGCCGTATTCTTGTCGGGAGTTTTCGCTGTGGTGATTGCCGGTGTGGTTTGCCTGGTCAGCGAGATCTCATTTGCCGTGCCGACGCGTGATGTGGCGATTGCCCTTGGCCTCGGAGTGTTTCAGCTCGGTGCGGGACTAACGATTTTTACTGTCGGGTCGAAGGTCGTCCCCGCGGCCGAACTCGCACTACTGTCGATGACCGAGGTTCTCTTGGGACCGTTCTGGGTTTGGTTGTTCCTTGGTGAGACGCCGGCGGTGGCAACGATGATCGGCGGCGCCGTCCTGCTGTCGGCAATTGGCGGCAATGCGGCCTCAGGGCTGACGCGCCGACCCGGCCCCATCGGCCTGCACTGACTCCAGTAGCGGGGCGGTTATTGTTTTACCGGCATCACATCGCCGAGTAGCTTGCGGATCGGCAGGTCATCGTCAAATGACTGCAACAGATCGAACATTATGGCGGATTGCACTGTATCAATGTGCCGACTCATGCAGTCGGCGAATTTTGATCTTTGCTCCTTGCGCGACATAGGCCGGTCGGGCGAACCTCGCACCTTGCCGATTGTTGATGACAGCGTGCTGTCATTCGTCAGCTTGATTTCTAACGTGTCCGGCGCACTCTCGGCCAGATCGGTCGCACCATGAGTCGGTTCATAGGTTTCCACATCGATAACCGCTTCGAGGGCCTGCAGGTCTGGCCGGGCGAGGGCCTGGGGCTGAAAATGCGGGATCTTCACTTCACCGTCGATGGCGGCGGCCGAAATGCACCACGTGATGCTGAAACGCGCTTCGGGCGGCGTTTGGGGATTGCGCTTTCCAGCAACCGTAACAAATGCATCTGGCACTTTGATGCACATGCGCTCGATGGCACAGACATCCTTGATCTGAGGGCGCAGGTCTAGCATGGCGTCGATCGGGCGGTGGGTATAGCTGCATGACGGATAGGCCTTGGTTAGGATGCCGTGCCTATCTATAGCGAGCGGTTGGCCGAGTGCAGCCAGCGGTGCCGCGAAGCCGGGCGAGGGGGCCTTGTTCATGATGTCGATGAAGCCTCGCGGCTCGTCCAGTGCGCCGGGGCCGGCGGTCAGCCCGGCGGCGGCGAGTTGGGCTGCAGTGACGGCGAACTTGGCGGCCAGTCCGGCGTGGACCGGCTTGGTGTCGGTGCCAAACTGTGCCTTGAGCCCACCAGCCAAAGTTGCAGCGATCGACAAGGTTGTGGCGGTTGCGTCCTTGTCCAGGTTGAGCAGACGGGCACAGGCCGCCGCTGCGCCGATTGTGCCGGTGGTGGATGTTGCGTGCCAACCGGTCGTATAGTGCCCGTAACCGATTGCAGTACCGAGTCAAATGATGGTTTCGAAACCGGCTATGTAGGCATCGACCACGTCCTTGCCCGACTGTCCGCCGGTTTCGGCCAACGCAAGCAGGGCGGGAACCATGGCGGTACTATTATGTGTCGAGGCAACAACCTCGTAGTCATCGTAGTCAAGCGCATGCGCCGCCACACCGTTGATGAAGGCGGCGGCCGGCATCGCCAGTCGCTCGGTGCTGCCGAGGATTGATGTCGTGCCGGTGCCCCATTGTCGTGCGGCCGCCAGCGACTTGTGACAGACCGGATCGCGCCAGCCGGCGTAAATGCAACCGATCGTGTCGATGATGGCCTCGACAACGCGCGCGCGAGCGGACGCTGCGCTCGAAAAATCCGTGTTCGCGACCCATTCACCTAGTATTCGCGCAGCGCTCATGGAGCGTAATCCGATCTCTCGTTACGCGGTGGTCAGCAGCTTAACTGGCCCGGCTTGCAGGGCAAGCTGTTGTTTTCCGAACTGCCCTCAACGAGGAGCTTCGCCCAGAATACGGTCTTCATGATCAACGGCGTTTCCTCAGGCCGTGCCGTACCCGCCACCGCTGGGGGTTTTAATGATGATGGCATCACCTGGGTGGACGACCGTCTGGGCGCAGTGCTCGAGGCGTTCCATAGTGCCGTCAGCGCGTCGGCACCAGTTCTCCCCACATTCGCCGGGGCTGCCACCTGCGAGGCCGAAAGGCGGGATGCGGCGGTGACCGGTCAGGAGTGAGGCCTCCATGATTTCTTTGAAGACGATGGTGCGAGTGGTGCCATCGCCGCCGGTCCACTTACCCTTGCCGCCGGAACTGCGGCGAACCTCGAAGCTCTCGAGAATGACCGGATAGCGGAACTCAAGAATTTCCGGATCGGTAAGGCGGGTGTTGGTCATATGGGTGTGGACCGCCGACGTGCCGTTGAAACCATCACCGGCGCCGGATCCGCCGCAGATAGTCTCATAATACTGGTAGGTGGCATTGCCGAAGTTGAAATTGTTCATGGTACCCTGTGAGGCCGACATAGCACCGAGCGCACCGAGCAGGGTATCGGTTACCGCTTGTGAGACCTCGACATTGCCGGCCACCACGGCGGCGGGATATTTTGGCTGCAGCATGCAGTCGTCGGGGATGATCAGTTCGATCGGCTTCATGCAGCCCGCGTTCATTGGGATGTTGTCGCCGACCATGACGCGGAAGACATAAAGCGTAGCCGCGCGGGTGACCGGGCGGGGCGCATTGAAATTGCTCGACTGTTGCGGGCTGGTGCCCGTGAAGTCGACCTTGGCGTTGCGTTTCGCGTGATCAACGGAGATTTTGACTTTGATGACGCAGCCCTGGTCCATCTCGTAAGCGAATTCACAGTCGTGTAACGCGTCGAGCACCCGCCGGACGCTTTCCTCGGCATTGTCCTGAACATGGCGCATATAGGCCTGGACGACCTTGAGGCCGAACTGGTCGACCATCTTGCGCAGTTCCTGAACACCTTTCTCGTTAGCCGCGACCTGGGCCTTGAGGTCGGCGATATTCTGGCCTGGATTGCGGCACGGATAGGGGCCCGAGCTCAACAGTTGATGCAGGGCATCTTCGCGCAGTGTGCCGCGGTCGACCATCTTGAAATTATCGATGACAACGCCTTCCTCGTTGATGTCGGTGGCGCGCGGCGTCATCGAACCGGGCGCGATGCCGCCGACATCGGCGTGATGGCCGCGACTCGCGACATAGTAAAGGATCTTCCTGTCGGCATCGTTGAATACCGGGGTGACAACTGTAATGTCGGGCAGGTGGGTGCCCCCATTGTATGGGGCGTTCAACACGTAGACATCGCCGGGCGCCATCTCCGGGTTGTTCGCAATGACGGTTTCGACCGAACGGTCCATGGAGCCGAGATGGACCGGCATGTGCGGTGCGTTAGCGATGAGTTGGCCATCGGCATCGAACACGGCGCATGAGAAATCGAGCCGCTCCTTGATGTTGACCGAATAGGCGGTGTTCTCCAGCGTCACGCCCATCTGTTCAGCGATCGACATAAACAAATTGTTGAACACTTCCAGCATGACCGGATCGGCACTTGTGCCAATCGCGACACGTTTGGGCGCCTGCTCGACGCGCTTCAAAGCGAGGTGCCGCCTGGTGGTGATCTCACCGGCCCAACCGTCCTCGACGACGGTGGTATTATGCGCTTCGATGATGAGGGCGGGGCCGCGGACCGATTGGCCCGGTTTGAGTTCGGCGCGGTCATAGATCGGCGCCTTGTGCCAGCGGCCACTTGCGAAAATTCTGCTGTGGGTCAGCGCCCGCGGTTTAGCCGAACTGCGCCGCGCGACCGGCTCGTCAGCCTTGGCGGCACCGCCAACGCTTTCCACCGACACGGCTTCCACGATGACATCCTTTTCCGGTGTGGTGAAGCCGAACTGTTTCTTGTGTTGCGTCTCGAAATCCGTGCGCATTTTTATGGCGCCGCCGAGCGCGACGATTAGCGGTTTGTCGGTGCCGGCATAACGCAGATGGGCGCTTGCGAATGTGTTCATCTCCTTGCGTTTGACTAACTGGTCCTGGAGTTCTTTTTCGGTTTGCTTGGCCAGTTTGCGGGTCAGCTTATCAAGACTCGCTTCAATTCCACTTTCCAGCCGTGATTCGACAGCCATCTCACGCGATGCACGGATATCGGCAAGGCCCATGCCATAGGCCGACAGAACGCCGGCGAGGGGATGAATGAGAATAGTCTTCATGCCGAGATTGTCGGCGATCAGGCAGGCGTGCTGGGCACCGGCACCGCCGAAACACTGCAACGCATAGCGGGTCACGTCATAGCCGCGCTGGACCGAGATCTTCTTGATCGCATTGGCCATGTTTTCGACGGCGATGCGGATGAAGCCTTCAGCCACCTCTTCGGCGCTGCGGCCATCGGCAACCTCATCGGCGATTTGCGCGAATTTCGTGCGCACGGCATCCAGATCAAGCGGCTGGTTCTGATCGGGGCCGAAGATGCTTGGGAAGTGGTCCGGATTGATCTTGCCGAGCATGACATTTGCATCGGTAACGGCAAGCGGTCCACCGCGGCGATAACAGGCCGGCCCCGGGTTGGCGCCGGCACTGTCGGGGCCGACGCGGAAGCGCGATCCGTCAAAATGCAGGATTGAGCCGCCGCCGGCCGCGACGGTGTGAATGCGCATCATCGGGGCGCGCATGCGCACACCGGCTACCTCGGTCTCAAAGGCGCGTTCAAACTCGCCGTCATAGTGTGCAACGTCGGTTGAGGTGCCGCCCATGTCAAAGCCGATCAACCGATCAAAGCCGGCCATACGCCCGGTCTCGACCATGCCGACAACTCCGCCGGCGGGGCCGGACAGGATGGCGTCCTTGCCTTGAAACAGATCGGCTGCGGTCAACCCGCCATTCGACTGCATGAACATGAGTTTCAGCTTGCTCGCAGGACCCGATCGGCCGATGCCCAGCTCGCTGGCAACCTGCTCTACATAGCGGCGCAGTATCGGCGACAGATAGGCATCGACAACCGTCGTGTCGCCGCGACCTACCAGCTTCATCAGCGGGGAGACTTCGTGGCTAACCGAGATCTGCTTGAAGCCTATGTCGCAGGCAATTTCTGCAATACGCTTTTCGTGGTCGTGGAAGCGGTAGCCATGCATGAAGACGATGGCAACGGAGCGTATGCCTTTGGCAAATGCAGCCTTAAGGTCTTTACGGGCTATGGTGTCATCAAGCGGCGTGAGCACCTCGCCGTGGGCATTTATTCGTTCGGCAACCTCAATGACCTCTTCATAGAGCAATTCCGGTTTGACGATGTGGCGTTCGAACAGGTGTGGGCGAGCCTGATAGCCGATTTCGAGGGCATCGCGAAAACCCTTTGTGGTGACAAGAAGGGTGCGGTCGCCTTTACGCTCGAGCAGTGCGTTGGTGGCGACGGTCGTGCCCATCTTCACGGTGGCGATTTTGTCGGCAGGAACAGGCTCACCTTCCTTGAGATTCATAAGATCGCGAATGCCTTGCACCGCTGCATCTTTGTAGTTTTCCGGGTTCTCTGAAAGCAGCTTGTAGGCCACGATTTTGCCGTCCGGTCGGCGCGCAACGACGTCGGTAAACGTGCCGCCCCGATCAATCCAGAAATCCCACATTGGTCCTGTCCCCATGCACGCTTGTGATTCGGCGCGTCTAACGCGGTTTTCGCACGGCTTCTTGCAGTATTGCAGGTCCTGCCGCACCGTTGTTTAGGTGAAGGGGTTGCCAACGTCAACAATTTATCGATAAAATGTGGATATGAGCAAATCAACTCCCCCAACGGTCGGGCCGGTCGTCGGCGCAGCCCATCTGGCGTCGGGCGCGATGCCTGCATTGTCGGAATTCGAGTTCGGACTGATGATGGCTTCACACGCCTTTCAGCGCTGGATTGTCAGGTGCATGTCAGCGGCCGGCGTATCCGGCCTTGCGCCGCTTGATGTCATGGTCCTGCACACGGTCAATCATCGCGGTCGGGCAAAAACGCTGGCCGACATCTGTCTGGTGCTCAATGTAGAGGACACACATCTGGTAACTTATGCGATTCGCAAGCTCGAAAGAGTCGGTCTCGTGGCGAGCGGCAGGTCTGGCAAAGAAAAGACAGTCGCAATCACAACCCAGGGCATCGACATGTGTGAGCGTTACCGTCAGGTGCGCGAGGCGCTGCTGGTCGACACGGTCAAGTCTCTCGGCCTTGACAGTGACGTGGTGGGAGCGCTTGCCATGGAATTACGTACCCTGTCAGGGCACTATGATCAGGCATCTAGAGCGGCCGCAAGCCTTTAGGCGGCAAATTTGGAACCGTACAAAAGGCGCCAGAAGGGCGAATTCGAGTTCCTGCAGGAGATTAGAGGTCACAGTAAGACTTCATAAATTGAATCCGGTATGGTTGCTAAATCATTGTAATAAATCGGTAGTGTTGCCGGGTTGTAAATTTGAATCAACGACGTGCCACGACTTTACAAACTGATTCAGGTTTGCCTTTCAAATACTGGTTTTCCATACTGCTTTGCTGCGCGAAAAAGGGCTTAGACGACATGGATTACGTGCAATTGGGACGGACAGGGCTTCAGGTATCGCAACTTTGCCTGGGCTGTATGAGCTATGGTGCGCCAGGTTGGGAAGTGCATCCCTGGGTTCTCAATGAGACCGACGCCAAGCCGTTCCTGTATCAAGCGCTTGATTTGGGCATCAACTTCTTCGATACGGCGGACTATTATTCGGCCGGCGCCAGTGAGGAAATTCTCGGCAATGTCCTGTTACAGGCAAGGCCGCGCGATGAGCTGGTGATCGCCACCAAGGTCGGCCTATACATGAGTCAGAAGCCGAACGGGCGCGGATTGTCTCGCAAGCATATACTGGAGGGGATCGATGCGTCCCTGAAGCGGCTGAAGACCGACTATGTCGATCTTTATTACATCCACCGGCTGGACGGTGTAACGCCGATGGAAGAGACTCTGGAGGCGTTCAACGATGTCGTGCGGGCCGGCAAGGTTATGTACCTCGGCTGTTCATCTGTTTGGACGCGGGAATTCGTCAAAATGCGCGAAATGCAGCGGCACGATGGCTGGGCCCAGTTCGTGGCGATGCAAAATTTCTATAATCTGTGCTACCGTGAAGAAGAGCGCGAAATGATCCCCTATTGCCTTGAAGAGGGCGTCGCGCTGGTTCCCTGGTCGCCGATCGCTCGCGGATTTCTCGCCGGAAACCGGCCAAGAAACGGAACGGCAACGACGCGCGGAAAAACCGACAAAATGAGCGCTGATTTTTTCGGTACTAAGCAGGATTATGCGATCCTGGCGCAAGTGGACAAGGCGGCGAGCCGACTCGGTGTAAAGTCGGCGCAGGTCGCGCTGGCCTGGACATTGGCAAGGGGGGTGACTTCTCCAATCATCGGCGCGACCAAACCGCATCATTTGTCAGACGCTGTCGGTGCGCTTGATATTGTGCTTGATGACAGGACGGTTTCAGCGCTTGAGCGACCCTATAATCCGCGACCGGTCATGGGGCATCAATGACCGCCAAGAAGGTTCTGTTGATCATCGGACATGTGCCGTCGCCGAATACGCAAAAGCTGCGCGACGCGGTCGAAGAAGGTGCTAACGACCCGGAGATCGACGGTGTCGAAGTGCGGGCCTTGTCTCCGTTCGAGACCGGACCGGACGACGTGAAGGCGGCTGGCGCGATCATTCTCGGAACCACGGAAAACCTGGGATACATGTCCGGAGCGCTCAAGGACTTCTTCGATCGCTGTTACTATCCTTGCATAGAAGAGACGGAGGGCCGGCCCTTTGCCTACTATATCCGCGCTGGTCTCGACGGAACGGGAACCAGGCGCGCGATAGACAGCATCACTACGGGATTGCGCTGGAAATGCGTCCAGGAGCCTTTGCTGTGCAAGGGCGAGTGGTGCGACGACTTCGTCAATCAAGCCCGTGAACTCGGTATGGCGATGGCCGCAGGCCTTGAGGCAGGGGTTTTTTAGGGTTTCGCATTACGCAGAATTCATTGTCATTCGTGGCAGCGAATCCGGTATCATGTTCGAATGTCTATTTGGCAGACCATATCAGAAGCGGTGGCGGCGGTTGGTGACTCGCTCATAACTGTGCTGTCGCGCATCACCGGCCAGCCTCGCGAGCGTGATCCGCAGTCGAGCGTTGCTTTCACGATTGGCATGATCGCGCTCGGTGCCAAGATGGCCAAAGCCGACGGCGTGGTGAGTTCCGATGAAGTGGCTGCCTTCAAACAGGTTTTCGAAATCCAGCCGGAGGAGCTGGCCAATGTCGCCAGGGTGTTCAATCTCGCCAAGCAGGATGTTGCCGGGTATGACGCCTATGCGCGCCAGGTCGCCCGGCTGTTCACCGGCCGGCCGGAAGTGCTGGAAGATGTCATGGACGGGCTGTTCCACATTGCCAAGGCGGACGGTGTGGTGAAGGACGAAGAGCTTGAGTACCTACGTTCGGTAGCAAGCATTTTCGGCCTCGATCACCGCTTCCGCTGCATCAAGGCGCGGCACATCAAGGCCGAGAAGAACGATCCTTATGAAATCCTCGGAATCGAGCCGTGTGTGCTGGACAACGAACTAAGACAACACTATCGCCGTCTGGTGCGCGACAATCACCCGGACAGGCATATTGCCGCTGGTGTGCCGGAAGAGATGATTGCCATTGCCACCGAGCGTCTGGCGGCGATCAACACAGCCTATGCGGTGGTGGCACGCGAGCGGGGGCTATGACGCGCACCGAACTTGAGCATAGCTGGTTGCCGGCGGTGAATTTCGGCGAGCGGCGCGACGGCAAGACACCGGATATCCTGCTGCTGCACTATACCGGCATGGAAAGTGCCAAGAAAGCCTGTGAGTGGTTGGCATCAGCACAGTCAAAGGTGTCCTGCCACTACCTGATCGACGAAGAGGGCGCGATTACCCAGCTGGTGGATGAAGAGATGCGCGCCTGGCATGCCGGCGAGGCGTCCTGGAAAGGTGAGCGTGATATCAACTCGCGCTCAATCGGCATCGAGATCCACAATCGCGGCCACGAACAGTGCTATTCGGAGTTTTCCGACCCACAAATGACGGCGGTAGCTGCACTGTCGCGTGACATTGTCGACCGGCACGGAATTGCCTCAGAGCGGGTTCTGGCGCATTCGGACGTCTCACCAGGGCGCAAGCTCGATCCAGGTGAGAAGTTTGACTGGCGACGACTTCACAGGGACGGCATCGGACATTGGGTCGAGCCTGTGCCAATAACTGGTGGTTCGTTCCTGCAGCGCGGTGATGAGGGTGAACCGGTTGCCGCTCTGCAGGGTCTGCTGGCGGCCTATGGTTACGGCATTGAGGTGGATGGTGTGTTTGATGCTGACACCGTTGCCGTCGTTGAGGCTTTTCAGCGACATTTCCGCACCAGCCAGGTTGACGGAATTGCCGATCAGTCGACAATTGCGACGCTCAAGGCGCTGATCGATGCCTTGCCCAATTCACCAATTTCTTGACCCGTCTTGCACCAAACCCTATCTCCTAAGGGCCAGTCGGCCGGATGGCCGCCTGCAGGCGAGTGTCTGTGGGAGGAAAGTCCGGGCTCCATGGAAATACGGTGCCGGGTAACGCCCGGCGGGGGTGACCCCAGGGACAGTGCCACAGAAAGCAAACCGCCATGCATGGCGTGGTAAGGGTGAAAGGGTGCGGTAAGAGCGCACCGCGGCGATGGCAACATCACCGGCAAGGTAAACCCCACCGGGAGCAAGACCGAATAGGGACGGCCGGGATCGTCATGGGTCCAGATCGGTTTCCAGATTGCCGTCCGGGTTGGTCGCGCGAGGTGCATGGTGACATGCATCCCAGATGAATGGTCATCCACGGGAGGCAACGCCTCTCCGGACAGAACCCGGCTTACAGGCCGGCTGGCAACCTACATGTCACCGCGCCACTTTCCGCGCCCGTCGACTATTTGCTCGATCCGTGACTGATCGGTGCCGGTTGTGCGTTTGCTTTGGCTCCCGGCGGTGCTCAGGCCGATCAGCAGTGCCAGCGCAGCGGCGGCAATGACAACACCAACGGATAGGTTGGCCTCTGGCGTGTTGCGTTTGCCAAACAGTGGCGTTGAATAACGCTTGTCGGTCATGATCGACGTCCTCTTCGATGGTCTGATCGGGTCGGCTGTTAGCTTTTTGATGGAACTGGCGATCCCAAGATTTCAGCTCGGGTCAGGCGATCCAAAACGGTTTGCGGCTCTCCTGGATGGCGTCGGCGCGTGTTATGCCCATGTCGGCCAGGAGCCGGTCATCCATATTGCCCAGGTGGCGGCGCTGGTCCGCCCGGTGCTGCCACCGAACGAGCGTATTGAGCATTTTTTGGTGCCATGTAGAAGGGGCGGCATGATGGGATCCACCGGTCGACAGCATCCCATCCGAGGCGGTTACGTGGGCGGTGAAAGGTTGTGCAAGCTTCATCTTCTTGTTCCTATTGTTTCGGCCGGCGGATCGTGCGCTGGGTCGCTGGCCGGGCGTTTCAACTGATACCGATGTAGGCATGATAAGGGCGGTCTACAAACGATCATTATTATAGTTCGGATTAGAAAAATTTAGTCGAATGCGTGGTGTTTTGGCAAAAACCGCCATTTTCTTCCATTTTATGATGAATATTGAGATCAGCATCATTGACCGATAGATCAATTATTCTTATGTGCCTTCAATGACCCGTCGATTGCCTTCTCTGAATGCGATGCGTGCTTTCGAAGCGGCTGCCCGGCATTTGAGTTTTACCCTGGCGGCGGAGGAGCTCAACGTGACACAGGCGGCCGTGAGCCACCAGATCAAAGCTCTCGAGCAGGATTTGGGGATGCCGCTTTTCCAGCGGCTGAACCGCGCCTTGATGCTGTCCAGTGAAGGACAGGCACTATTCCCTTCGGTCAACCAGGCCATGGACATCATGGCCAGTGCCGTCGACCGCCTGTATCAGCAGGATCAGTCGGGTGAGCTGACGGTGACAACGCTGGATTCATTCGCTGTTACCTGGCTCGTGCCAAGGCTCGGCAGGTTTCGAACGGCACACCCCGACATAGATGTGCGGATTACCACTTCCGGAAAAGCAGTTGATTTTGCTCGGGTGAACGTCGATCTGGCAATCCGTTATGGTTCTGGCAACTGGTCCGATTTGAGCGCTGAGCGTCTGATGACCGAGGAAGTATTTCCAGTCTGTTCGCCCGAGCTGCTGCGATCGGGCCCGCGGCTGAAGTGCCCGGCGGATCTGAAAAACCACACCTTGCTGCACGATGACATGCGGATTGACTGGCGCATGTGGCTGATGGCGGCCGGTGTGAGCGATGTCGATGCGGACAAAGGGCCGGGCTATGATCATTCCAACCTGGTCCTACAGGCAGCCGAGCAGGGCGACGGCGTTGCTCTGGCGCGCAGCGTATTGGTGCAGGACGCCTTAGCGACAGGCCGGCTGGTCAAACCGTTTGACTTCGCAATGCCGGCCGAATTCGCCTATTATGTGGTCTGCCCGAAGGCCAATCTGAACCGGCCCAAAGTGCAGGCGTTTCGGGCATGGCTTTTTGATGAGGTCAGGGCGTCAGAAATGGCACGCGCCGTTGAGCATGGTTCACGAGTCAAATAGCGATCCGTGAGATGCAATGCTGGGGATCATTGAAATATCCGAGACAATGCATGCCGTCTATCTGACCGGACACGGTGGCCTTGATAAACTGCAATACCGGGAAGATGTGCCGATGCCGCGTCTTGCGCCCGGTGAAGTGCTGGTCGAAGTATCCGCCTGCGGCATGAACAACACCGATATTTGGGTTCGTGAAGGAGCCTACGGCACAGATGATGATCCCGATGCCACAGGTTCGTGGCGACGTGGATCGAGCGAGGAGACCCTGCAGTTCCCTCGTATTCAGGGTGCCGATATCGTCGGCAGGATCGCCGATGTGGGGCGGGGCGTTAAGCGCGGGCGGATCGGCGAGCGGGTCATGGTCGATTTTTCGATCTACAACGGTGACGGGCAGTCACTGGCGGAGATTGACTATATCGGCCATGGCCGTGACGGTGGCTATGCGGAATATGTGGCGGTGCCGGCCGAGCAGGCCTGGGCTAGCCAGACCACGATGACGGACGCTGAATTGGCGACATTCTGCTGTGCCTATCTGACCGGCGAACATATGCTTGACCGGACCGGGGTGAAGGCAGGTGAGACCGTGCTTATCACTGGCGCATCGGGCGGTGTCGGATCAGGACTCATTCAGCTGGTACGTGCCCGCGGCGCGGTTCCCTATGCCGTGTGCGGTCGCGGTAAGATGGATGCGGTTGGGGCGATCGGAGCCGAGTCGGTCGTTGCGCGGGATGAATCCGATCTGGCGCAGGCCGTCGTCGAAGCAACGAAAGGTCAGCCGATTGACGTTGTTGCTGACGTCGTGGCCGGCGACATGTTCGGAACGCTGATCAATCTGCTGAGGCCTGAAGGTCGTTATACAACGGCTGGCGCCATCGGCGGAGCCATCGTCGAGATCGACCTGCGCACCGTCTATCTCAAACATCTCGCCATCCACGGATCATCACAAGGAACCCGCAGCGCGTTCGAGCGATTGCATGGCTATATCGAGCATGGCGATATCAGGCCGTTGCTCTGGCAAACCTATCCGTTGTCGAAAATCCGCGACGCGCAAACCGAGTTCAAGCGCAAGGATTTCGTTGGCAAGCTGGTAATCCAGCCAGATGCCAAATGGCAACCGGTCGAGCCGTGGTACGACTGCAAAAGCTTCGGCGATGACGTCGCCGCGCCTCAAGGTCACTTGCCAAGTTGAACTTGCCTAAAACGAAATCTTCGGCTGATGGTCAGGATGGTCGCGGGTTTGCATCCGAAGCATCTGATTGCCACCTATCTGAAATTCATATTTTACTGGCTCAATGTCAGGTCTAAGGCCGGCTTGACGAAGCCTGTCGACCACCTCATCGGTGTGTGGCGAGGGCTCACCGGTCATCGCAAGGAGGGGGAAGACTCGGACTTCGCCAGCCACGCGGGCCATTTCCATTAGGCTGGCGACGTGAAAATCGGCATCGAATGCATCGCTGTACAGAAACAAAAAATGGGAACATAGGGCCAGATCGAAGTCCCCGTCACGGAACGGCAGGGTTGGAAGTCCAGCAGGCAGATAGAATTTCGCGTTCGCTTCCTTTCGATAATCATCAAGAAAGGTCTTTGCTGCTGCCACACGTGCCTTTACGACATCGTCGGGCGACTTAAATGTCGACCAGATGAATCGTTGGGCGTCATCTTCCATGAAGTTGCGCATTGCCTCCTTTGCAATGCTGGTCCGGTGCTCGATCTCGTTTGCGCTTGACGCATATAGCGGATCACAGGCAATCGCATGACCACCGTTGTGACGCCATTCAGCTGTAAATGAAGCCGGACCGGCGCCAATATCCAAGACACTAAGAGATTGCTCATTCTCGCCAAGGCTGAACATCGCGGCGTATTCAGACAGGGTGCGCCCCCACGGTATGGGATCCTTTATTGTCACACTACTCAGTAAAATCGATTGTTGATGAACCGGCAAGTCTGCCGAGTATTTCGAATGTCTCTTGCTAACGCCAGGTCGGCGTTTCAGGTGAAAGTATTTTTTCCTGATGTAACACTTTGCTGGGCTCTTGCCGGAAAGTCGTGATTTGAACATGCTTGGCGGCATGACGCAGGAAGACTTGATCCGCGACGCCTTTGCCAACCAGGCTGAATGGTGTGCACAACTGGGGTCGCCATTTACTGCACGGCTGTTGGCCGGGTTCGGGCGGTGTCTCGACAGGAGCACTGGCTGTGGCCGCAAGGTCCTCGACTGGCCGGGGCCGCCGGATGCACTTGGCGATGCGGTGCCGTTGCGCCTTGCCGGGGCGCTACATGCCATGGTGCGGCGCGGCCGGCTGCCTGAGCTGGCGGGCCTATATCCACCCAATGCCTTACCCTCAGTTGACCTCATTGCCGAGGCGGCGATGGCGGCGCTCGATGATGTCGATGCCGACATTATGACCTGGCTCGACCATCCTCCGCAGACCAATGAAGTGGCGCGCTCGGCGGTGCTCTATCCCGGTTTGATGGTTGTGGCAGCAGAAACCGCACTACCCATCAGCCTCTATGAACTTGGCGCCAGTGCAGGGTTGAATCTCCTGCTGGACCGATATGCCTACTGTCTGGGCGACGTTAGTCTTGGCGAGGCCGGATCACCGGTCGTCTTGTCACCAAATTGGGCAGGAGACCTACCAGTTGTGTCCAAGCCGCAAATCATCGATAGGCGAGGCTGTGATCGTAACCCGCTCGATGTGACAAACCAGTCACATCGCGAACGGCTGATCGCTTATGTCTGGCCTGACCAGGCGGAGCGATTGTGTCGCGTTGAGGCGGCAATCGAAGTTGCCATGCAACAGCCTCCCTTAGTCGATGCCGGAGATGCCGCTGATTGGGTAGAAGATGTTATCGACATTGAGCCGGAACCGGGTGTCGTCCGGGTGCTCTTTCATTCAATCGCCTTTCAGTATTTTCCCGAACCTGCTCAGCATCGCATTGCGACCAGGATGCAGACCGCGGGGCAGGGCGCACGCGCCGAGGCCCCGCTCGCTTGGTTGGCGTTCGAGCAGTTTGAAGATCAAGGTCCGCGTTTGACGCTTCAGTTGTGGCCCCATGGCAATGAACGCATTCTCGCCTATGCGGATGCGCATGTGCGGATTGTGCATTGGTCAGGCTGAGCGAGCAACAAAAGGGGAGCGGCGAACCGCTCCCGTCAAGAATGGCTCGATCCGTCTGGCTACCACATGGCGACCGGGTTAATGATCATCTGCACAGCGCCCTTGAGTCGGGCCTGACCGAGCACGAACATGAACTCATGAACGCTCTCCCTGGCGAGGCGGCCGGTGTTCATGGTCTCCAGGATGTAGATTCCGTTCTCCTTCAGCAGGGTGACGTGGCCGTAGAAGACCTTGTCGCCCTCGACCGGCGGCACGGCTTCAACTCCCCACGTGTCGGCACCGACTGCCATGACGTCCAATGATGCCAGATAGACGGCGGCCTCATTATTGAGTCCGGGTTCGCCGGACACCCAGGCCTTGGGGTCTTCTGCAAGCTTGGCATCAGTCCAACCTGTGTGGAATAAGACGATGTCGCCCTGGCGGATCTCAACGCCCTGCGCCTTGGCAGCGGCCTGAATGTCGGCCGAGCCGATGCCCTGGCCGGCAGCCATGCTCGCAACGCCGAAATGCTTGGCCATGTCGACCATGACACCACGACCGACGAGCGGCGGGATGGTATGGATGCCAAGCTTCTTCAGTCCGGTGAGGGCGGCAAATTCCTTTCCATCATTGCAGTTGTAATACATGCCTTCTTCGCCCAGGTGCCCGAGACCGTCGATTTGCGGGCCCGTTCCCCACCACAACTGAGTGACGTCATCATTGTAGACCACCGGCCAGCCGAAATCCTTATCGAGCGAGCGGCCATATTGCTGGTTCGGCTGGACGACTTGAAGCATCATCTTGCGCGGCGGGAAAGCCGGCATGTTGGGGTCAATGACGATGCCCAACGGGTGGGTCTCGCCCTTCTTGATCAACTTGGCAGCCATCATCACCTGGTCGGGTTTGACATAGTTGGCGGCACCGATCTCGTCATCCTTGCCCCACTTCGACGGTTTGCATTCGGCTGCCAACGCCGCGCCAGCGGTCAACGTGAAGCCACCTGCCAGTAGTATAGCCATGGTGGTTTTTAGGAATGCTTTCATGTTGTTTCCTCTCATGGTTAGTTTCTCTTGCGCCACGAACATGCCTCGCCGTCTGGGCACGCACCGCAGTCGTTATATTCGACTGACACTAGACCGATACTCTAACGTTTCGCCAGCAGCCATTAGTCGACAGTGATATGTGCTGAAGACAAATTTCTAGCGGTACCGGGATTAGACGCTGTAAAGCTTCCAGTATATGAAAACTCTCGAAGATGTCGGTTCGTTTATTCGGGCCCAACCACAAATCGTTAAGCTGCTTGAGGCGGTGGAGAAAATTGGCTTGCCGGGCGGCTCAATCGGTGCCGGCGTCATTCGTAATGCGGTGTGGGATCACTTGCATGGGTTTGATCCGGAATTGCTGCCGGACAGCGATGTCGATGTGATCTACTTTGATGCGATCATCTGTGGTTTGCAGCGGGATCTGTATATCGA